>VXNE01000438.1:2709-3854 GCA_009840715.1 Gammaproteobacteria bacterium | reverse complement strand
GACGCCGAGGCGGAGGAGGGCGCGCGCGCGGGCGCGCGCTGGACGGTCGGGTCGTACGCGAACCCGAAAACCCACACTTCGCCGGGCACGCCGAAGGTCGTGCGTGCGCGGGACCCGGTACAGCGATACGTGGACGAGGTCATCGTGCACGGGTCGACGCCGCGCGTCATCGACCAACTCCGGCGGCTCGAAGAGGAGCTGCCGCTCGACTATCTCCTCGCTGCGCCGCTGAGCCACGAATCGTTCCTGCGCCTGACCGACGAGGTCCTCCCCGCGCTCGGCTGACGCCCGGCGCATCCATCACGGAGTCCGACATGCTCGACCACATCATCGTCCTGACCGAGGACCTCACGCGTTTCCGTTCGCAGTTCGAAGCGGACACGGGCGTGGCGCTGACCGTCGGGGGCGCGCATCCCGGCATCGGCACCGCCAACCTGCTGGCATCGCTCGGCGACGGCGTCTACATGGAGTTCATGGGCCCCGATCCCGCGTTCGACACGCCGCATGGTGTCGGAGCCCGGTTGGCGGCACGGGGCGCGCCGCGGATTGGGGGCTTCGCCGCGCGCACCGCGGACATCGGCGCCACCGCGGCGGCCGTCGAGGCGGCGGGGCTTGCGGGTGCTCCGACGGCGGGGTCGAGAGCTGCGCCGGACGGCAGCGTGATCGCCTGGACGGCCCTGTTCACGGGCGGGCATGACTACGGAGACCAGGTGCCTTTCTTCATCGACTGGGGCGAAACGGCGCATCCCTCGACGACGTCCGCCACGGGTCTCGAACTCCTCTCGTTCGAGGTCGTGCACCCGGAGCCGGACCGCCTGTCGGATCTCTATGGGCGCATTGGGGTTTCGGTGGAGGTGGTGGGCGGCGCAGCGCCCGGATTCCGGCTGCGCATGCGGACACCGAGGGGCGAGCACGCGCTCGCGTCGGAACTCGGCCAACGCATCTTCGCGCCCGAGGCCGTGCGGCAGGGCTGACGCGGCACGCCCGCCGGCGCGCCTTTGGCTGGGGCAGGAGCCCTCAGCCGGGGAGCGCGAGGGGGCACGCCTCGCAAGAAGAGCCCTCAGCCGGGGAGCGCGAGGGGGCACGCCTCGCAAGAAGAGCCCTCAGCCGGGGAGCGCGAGGGGGCACGCCTCGCAAGAAGAGCC
>VXNE01000438.1:0-2609 GCA_009840715.1 Gammaproteobacteria bacterium | reverse complement strand
TCAGCCGGGGAGCGCGAGGGGGCACGCCTCGCAAGAAGAGCCTTCAGCCGGGGAGCGCGAGGGGGCACCCCTCGTAAGAAGAGCCTTCAGCCGGGGAGCGCGAGGGTGGCCCACAGGGGCTTGCCCCTCGCAGGAAGACTCGGCGACCCCGACGCGGGCGCCGGCTCTGGCCCCGGCCCAAGTCGTTCCAGCACGGTGTTGGGCGTCACACGCCGGGCAACCCGCTGTCGCGCGGAGCCCGACACCCTGCTAGTGGGCGAACAGCCGTTCGCACCCCGTCCCGTCGAGCCAGCGGTCGACCGTACCGCGGTCCGCCCCGTCGAGACGGCTGTACTCCTGCCGGACCCATTGCAGGCACTTGGCCTGGTAGGGGAACGGCTGCTGCACCCAGGGCAGGCCCTCGACCTCGGCCTCGACCGTCTCGGCCTGCGCCTCGAAGGCCCGCGCGTTGGCGAGCATCACGGGAACATACGTCCGGCCGACCTCCGCGAGCAGCGCGGTCAGCGTGTCGGGAAGCGCATCCCGCTCGAACCAGTGCGCCTCCTCCGGATCGAGTCCCGAGAGGTCGTCGACCAGCTGCACCCAGGCCAGCACGCGCGGCGCATGCCGTTCGGTGAGCCGCGCCGGGGTGGGGTCGAACGCCGCGAGCTGCGTGAGCTGGCCGTACAGCCCGAAGTCGCCGGAGGCGGGGCGTCGTCCGAACAGGTACGGCCCCTGCTGGATGTGCGCATCGAGGGCGTCCAGGAAACGCCGGTAACTCGCCTCGATGACCGGCGCCGTCGTGTCGTTGCTCCCGACGACGTAGAGCCGCCCGATCTGGCGGTCCCGCACGAACGCGGACATCGGGGCAATCTCGTCGTCCGTGCCCGTGAGGTTCCTCCAGCGCGGGAGCACCTCCCCCGCCAGTGCGATGTCCGGATCGTAGTACCAGCGATAGTGGAACATCGCCTTGGTGAGCCACTCGTCCGCGTAGTCCTCGAGCAGGTAGTTGAGGAAGGCGAGCGCGGGGTCGGAGGGAATGACCGACCGTCCGAGGACGTCCGCTTCGAGCCGACGGATGATCGGCGTCGAGTCGACGACGGCCTCAAGCCCGTCCGCGGCCTCGAAGAAGAACGTGGGCAGGAGGGAGACCCGGGCCTCGGGCAGCGTCTCGCGCGACGTGGAGCCTTCGATCAGCAGCCGGTAGGGAATGCGCCGGTAGCGCAGCAGGGCGACCATCTTGCGGGTGTACGGAGACCCGGGCGCTCCGCGAAGGGCGATGGGGTTGGCAAGGGACATGGCTGTCTCCCGTCGTACAGAACCTGGGGGGCGGGACGGGGGTCCGCTCGGGTGGGCGTAGCCTCCGGGGAGGCGCGCGCTGGCCCACATGCTAGCAGGGAGAACAACCGAGGCGCATTGTTCCACGACGCGTTCCCCGCAAAGCCGTGACCTCAAAAGACGTCGCAAGAATCTGCGGAACGGCTCATAATGTACATGCCTAGGAAATGCTAGCCCGTGCGAGGAGGACACGTGTCAAACGGAAAGGCGGAAGTGTTAGGCAGAGCATTAGTCATAGCATGCGCGCTGTGGGTGGCGGCGATGGTGCTCGCGCCCCCGGTCGCGAACGCAGAAGAACGGGCGACCAACCAGGTCATCGAAGAAGTCGTGGTGACCGGCACGCGCCGCCCGGACCGTACGATCACGGAGTCGCTCTCTCCCATTGACGTGGTCTCCGGCGAGGAGATGGAGAGGCAGGGCTACTCGGAGATGGACGACCTGCTCCGCACCAACGTGCCGTCGTACCAGGTCAACAGCCACCCGATCGACGACGCCGGGACGCTGGTGCGTCCCGCCAAGCTGCGCGGGCTCGCGCCAGACCAGACGCTGATCCTGGTCAATGGCCAGCGGCGGCACCGCTCGGCGGTCATCAACTTCATCTCCGATGGCCTGACGCAGGGCGTCCAGGGTCCGGATCTCTCGGTGATTCCGCCCATGGCGCTGGACCGGGTCGAGGTGCTCCGCGACGGCGCCGCGGCGCAGTACGGCTCCGACGCGATCGCCGGCGTCATCAACTTCATCCTCAAGGAGGACAGCTCGGGCGGCCGGGTGCAGGCGAGCTACGGGATGACCGGCGCGGGCGACGGGGAAACGCGGGAGGTGAAGGCCAACTTCGGCCTGCCGCTCGGCGACGACGGTTTCGTGAACGTCACCGCCGAATACCTGGAACAGGACGAGACGATTCGCAGCGTGCTGCGCACCGACGTCGCCGAGCTGGTCGAGAAGCGCGACCTGGTGGGCATCAATTCCGGCGGCCTGCACGGCGAGACGCAGATCTGGGGCAGCCCGATCATTCACGACTCGCTGAACGTCTTCATCAACTCCGGCATCGAGGTCAGCGACCAGGCCGAGCTCTACGCCTTCGGGAACTACGCCCAGCGAGAGGTGGAGGGCGGGTTCTACTTCCGTAACCCGGATACGCGCAACGGTGTCTTCCGCTCCGGCGGACGGCGCCTGGTCGGTCCCCTGGACGAGGCGACCCACCTGAGCGGCGCCTGCGACTCATACCGCATGGTGGCGGCCTCCGCGGCGGATGGCGCCGCGGCGGTCCAGGCGGACTTCGACAACCTGGC
>VXNE01000167.1 GCA_009840715.1 Gammaproteobacteria bacterium | reverse complement strand
GTGCACGACAAGAAGGACAGCACCGGCATCTGCTTAATCGGCGAGCGGCGTTTCGCGGATTTCCTCGCGCGCTATCTCCCCCGGCGTCCCGGACCGATCGTCGACACGGAAGGTGATGTCGTCGGGGAGCATCGCGGCCTCGCCTGGTTCACGCTTGGGCAGCGGCAGGGACTCGGTATCGGCGGCCGGGCCGGGCGCCCCGAGGCGCCCTGGTACGTCGTCGAGAAGCGGCTCGCCGACAACGCGCTCGTAGTGGGCCAGGACGAGTCCCTGCTGCATAGCCAGGCCCTGCTGGCCTGCGGGATGAACTGGCTCAAGTCCGTCGACCTGCCCCTCCGCTGCGCGGCGAAGACGCGTTATCGGCAGCCGGACCGGCCGTGTCGCGTGGAGGCCCGCGAGGGCGGGATCCGGGTCGTGTTCGACGCGCCGCAGCGCGCGGTGACCCCGGGGCAGTACGTCTGCCTCTACGACGGGGAACGATGCCTCGGCGGCGGCACCATCGTCGCGACCGAAGCCGCACCGGAGTAACGCTGGATCATGGCGCCCTCGACCCCCGACCTGGACGTGTTGCCGCTGTCGTCGCTCACCGCCGTCTCGCCCCTGGACGGACGCTATCGCGGACGCGTGGAGGCGCTTGCCCCGCTCGTCAGCGAGTTCGGGCTGATCCGCTTTCGGGTCATGGTCGAGATCGAGTGGTTCCTGCACCTTGCGGCGACGCCGGAAATCGCGGAGCTGCCGCCCCTCGACGAAGCCCGGAAGGACGCGTGCCGCGCCGTTTACCGGGAATTCACGGTCGAGGACGCCGAGCGCATCCGTGCCATCGAGGCCCGGACCAACCACGACGTAAAGGCCGTCGAGTACTTCGTCAAGGAACGGTTGGCGGTGCTCGAAGGGCTCGCCCCGCACGTCGAGTTCGTGCACTTCGCGTGCACTTCGGAGGACATCAGCAACCTCGCGTACGCACTGATGTTGCTGCGGGCGCGCCGCGAGGTGATGCTGCCCGCCATGTCCGGGCTCATCGCGGACATCCGCCGGCTCGCGGTTGAGAACGCCGCCGTGCCCATGCTCTCGAGAACCCACGGCCAGCCGGCCTCCCCCACGACCGTCGGCAAGGAACTGGGCGTGTTCGTGACCCGGCTCCGACGCCAGTTGCAGGCGTTCGAGGCTGTGTCCGTGCTCGGCAAGGCGAACGGCGCCGTCGGCAACTACAACGCGCACCTGGCGGCGTTTCCGGAGGTTGACTGGGCGGCGGTGTCGGCGGACTTCGTCCACGGCCTCGGCCTTGTGCACAACCCCCACACCACGCAGATCGAACCGCACGACTACATCGCCGAGTACTTCGACGCGCTGGCGCGCTTCAACCAGGTACTGCTCGACTTCGACCGCGACGTGTGGGGCTACATCTCGCTGGGGTATTTCCGCAGCCGGAGGGTCGCGGGAGAGACCGGCAGCTCCACGATGCCGCACAAGGTCAACCCCATCGACTTCGAGAACTCCGAGGGCAACATCGGCATCGCCAATGCGCTGCTCAAGCACCTCGGCGGCAAGCTCTCCGTGTCGCGGTGGCAGCGGGACCTGTCCGACTCCACGGCGCTGCGCTGCGTGGGCACCTGCCTCGGCCACTCGCTGGTCGCGACAGTGGCGGCGTCCCGGGGCATCGACCGGCTGGAGGTGGATGCGCGCGCCCTGGAAGAGGACCTTGCGGAGAGCTGGGAGGTGCTTGCCGAAGCCGCCCAGACCGTCATGCGCCGGGCGGGGATGGAAGAACCTTACGAGCGGTTGAAGGAGCTGACGCGCGGCGAACGCCTCGATCAGGCGGGCTACCTGGCCCTCGTCGACGCCCTTGACCTGCCGGAGGCGATGCGTGGGACGCTACGCGCACTCACGCCAGCCCGGTACACCGGGATCGCCCGCGAACTCGCCGAGGAACTTGCCGGCGAGCGTGACGACGTCGCCGTGGAGACCGTGCCCTGGCAGAGTCACGCGGACGTCCTCATGGCGATCCGAACAGCGGTCTTCATCGAGGAACACGGCATCCCCCGGGATCTCGAGGTGGACGGCCGAGACGAAGGGGCGCTCCACTTCCTGGCGTCCGCGTCCGGCCGCGGGCCAATCGGTACCGGCCGACTGCTGGCGGACGGACAGATCGGGCGGCTGGCCGTGCTGCCGGAAGAGCGCCGCGGCGGTATCGGGCGGCGCCTGCTGGACGCCGCGCTTGCCAGCGCCCGTACGCGGGGCGACCGCGCAGTGTGGCTGAACGCGCGACTCGAGGCGCGCGGCCTGTACGAGCGGGCGGGATTCAAGGCGGTGGGCGAGCCCTTCCTCGAAGCCGGGCTCCGCCACATCCGGATGGAGCTGGACCTGGCCTGAGGGGCCCCATGGCCGCAGGTCATGCGATCCGCTTCAAGGCTTCCTGGCGTGAGCGCAGAAACGCATGGTGCTTGCAAAGATGCGCGAAGGGTCTCTCTCCATGTCCATCCGGGCGCCAAGGGACTCTATGTCCGCTGTCGTCGCCACCCCGGCGGACTCCAGGCGGGGGGTCAGCAACTGCAGCAGTTCGCCGAGGGTGTACTGGTCGCCCTGACCTTCTATCACGGCCTCTGCCCAGACGTGCCGCAACTCCAGTCCCGCGTCGATGAACGTAGCGGGGAGGTGAAATCCCATGGACCGGTCCACACCTTCTTCACTGAGCATCCTGTCGAGCCATGAGACGGCTTGCTCATGCGCCGGCATCGCGGCGACCCGACCTGGGCAAAGCGTGGAGTCTGCCTCCTCGAAAACCACGAGTCCCCCCTGTCGCAACCATGGCATCAGGCCAGCGATCGCGCTCTGCGGATCGGCCAGGTACATCAGAACGCGGCGGCCGGCGATCACATCGAACGCGGCATGGCCCATGTCCGCCAGGTAGTCCGGAGGACCATTCAGATCCGCGCAAACAAAGCGCACGTCCCTCTCGGCCTTTCGTCCCACCCGCTCTTGTGCGGCGGCAAGCATCGCCTCGCTACGGTCCACGGCCAACACGTTGCCGGATGGACCGACCAGGTCGGCGACAAGCTCGGTGACCTCACCCGGACCGCATCCCAGTTCCAGAACGGACATTCCGTCCGCGATGCCCGCATCCCTGAAGAACCGCTCGGTCGCAGCGTGGCCACGTTTCATCGGCTACTCGCGCTCCCCCTCCGGGCGCCGTCCGCGGGGCTCGGGAACACTACCCTCAGCGCCAGCACGGTGTTGTCCAAACGTTTCCTTTCGGGAACGTATTACTTATCCATCTTTCCCTTTTCTTTATGGATGGTCTCCTTAGAATCGCGGCCTTTCCCAAACGGGACGAGACCC
Organism: Gammaproteobacteria bacterium; assembly: GCA_009840715.1. Lineage (GTDB taxonomy): Bacteria > Pseudomonadota > Gammaproteobacteria > Pseudomonadales > Azotimanducaceae > VXNE01. The sequence continues at coordinate 525 of VXNE01000167.1, read as the reverse complement.
CATGGCACTGCACTATACCCCCCGCAAACCGCGCTCCGAGCAGATTCGGGAGCTCGAGGAGGAGTGGCGGACGAACTCGCGCTGGAAGAACGTCAAGCGCGGCTACAGCGCCGCGGACGTCGTCAACCTGCGGGGCACGATCCCGCACCGGAGCATGCTCGCCGCCCACGGCGCCGACAAGCTCTGGGAGTACCTGCACACGGAGGACTTCATCAACGCCCTGGGCGCGGTCACCGGCGGTCAGGCCGTCCAGCAGGTCAAGGCGGGAGTCAAAGCGATCTACGTCTCCGGCTGGCAGGTCGCGGCGGACAACAACACCTCCGAGACGATGTATCCCGACCAGTCGCTGTACGCCGTCAACTCGGTCCCGTCCCTCGTGAACCGGATCAACAACGCCTTCCGCCGCGCGGACGAGATCCAGTGGGCGAACGGCGTCGACGAGGGCATCGATTTCTACGCGCCCATCGTGGCGGACGCCGAGGCCGGCTTCGGAGGCGTGCTGAACGCCTTCGAGCTGATGAAGAG
>VXNE01000602.1 GCA_009840715.1 Gammaproteobacteria bacterium | reverse complement strand
CGCAGGCGACGAGGCCCAGGTGCGCGACCTCCAGGCCTGGACGGAGGAGATCGGCTACGAGCGCCGGGATGCGGCGTCCGCGCGGCGCGCCTCCGACAACATCGTGGCCTTCTTCGACGAGATCATTCCGCGGCGGCGCGCGCATCCCGGGTCCGATTTCATCAGCACGCTGCTGGCGGCGAAAGTGGACGGCAAGCCTCTCGGCGACCGGGAGATCATGGATTTCTGCTGGTTCCTGCTGATCGCGGGCCTCGACAACACCGCCTTCACCATCCGTAACCTGCTGCTGCAGATCAGCGCCAGCGACAGCCTTCGGGAACGGTTGATCCGCGAGCCCGCCCGCATCGCCGACGCGGTGGAGGAGGTGTTGCGACTCTACTCGCCGGTGTGGGGAATCGCCCGCACCGCCACCCGGGACACCGAAATCGACGGCCAGCCGATCGCCGCCGGCGAACGGGTGATGATGCTGTTCGCTTCGGCCGACCGCGACGAGGCGAAGTTCCCCGAACCCGACCGGTTCGTGCTCGGCCGCAAACCCAACGTGCACGTGGCGTTCGGGGTCGGCAAGCACCGCTGCCTCGGTACGCACCTGGCGCGGCTGGAGATCAGGGTCGCCGTCGAGGAGGTGCTGCGCCACTTGCCGGACTACCAGGTCGCCGGTGAGGTGGGCTGGAACGGCATGGGGCCGCTCCCGGTGACCTACACGCCGAAAACCATCAATCTGGAAGCGACTGCGTAGAGAGCTCTTCGGTCAAGGTGATGCGGTCCCCTCTCCCGCCGCCCGCACCAGGTCGTCGAACAGTTCCTGGTCCTGGGGCGGCGGTAGCTTCTCCGGATGCCACTGCACGGCAACCACGTAACCCGGCCCTTCGGATTCGATCGCCTCCACGACGCCGTCCGGCGCCCAGGCCACGGGCGAGAAGCCCGGCGCCAGTTCGCTGATGGCCTGGTGATGGGTGGAATTCACCCGGCGTGACCCGGACCCCAGGATCCTCGCGAGCCTGCTGCTCGGCGCCACCTCGAGGTCGTGCCTTTGCGCGAGCACGTCCGCGAGCACCTCGGGACGCGGCGGGTGGCAGTCGCTGTCGCCGAGCATGTCCTGGTGCAAGGTCCCGCCGAAGGCCACGTTGACGATCTGCACGCCGCGGCAGATGCCGAGCACTGGAACCGCACGGGCGACGGCCTGCTTCAGGAGTTCGATCTCGCCGAGGTCCGCCTCGAGGTCCGTCTCGAGCGAGACGCCCGCGTCGGCCGCCCCGTAAGCCCCGGGGTCTACGTCGTCGCCGCCGCTGACGATCAGGCCGTCGATGCTCCGTGCCGCGACGCGAGCCTCGTCCATTCCGAGCTGCGGCAGCAGCACCGGCACACCGCCGGCCGCGCGAACGCGCTGCGCATAACTGCAGTCGAGGAAATAGACGTCCATCCCGGTCGACATCAGTGCCATCTCGCGGCGCATGCAGGTCACGCCGATTACCGGTTTGCCCATCGCTGGCGCTTGCACCCCCAGCCGGAATTGAACAGAGTGCCCGGTTCACCCCGGCAACTTGAAGCCCTTCAATGATATTCCGTCGAAGCTGGATCCCGCTGGCGAGCGCTTGCGCCATCGCGACGATTGGCCTCGCCCACGGCCAGGAATACGACGTCCGCAAGGAATTCAACGTGCGGGTCCCGATGCGCGACGGGGTGGAAATGTCGCTGGACATCTACCGGCCGCGGGCCGACGGACACTTTCCCACCATCCTCAATCGCACCCCATACGACAACAATCGCCATTTCGCGTCCGGCATGAGGTACGCCAGGCAGGGATACGTGTACATCACGTCCGACGCGCGCGGGCGCCACGATTCCGACGGCGAATGGGTGCCGGTGATGGACGAGGCCAACGACGGCTTCGACACCCAGGAGTGGATCGGCGCGCAGCCCTGGTCCAACGGCAAGATCTGTACCACCGGCGGCTCCTACGAGGGCTGGACACAGTGGATGCCGGCGCCACAGGACAGCAAGCACCTCACCTGCATGCTGCCCGAGGTCGCCCCGCCGCACCTGTTCCGGAACCTGCCGTACGAAAACGGCGTGCCGTTCATGTTCATCGCCAACTGGATGCTGATCATGGACGGGCGCACCATGCAGATCAGAGGCCGGTCGCTGCGCGAGATTTTCCTCGAGGCTTTTTTCGAGGACCTGTACGACTGGGACAGGATCCAGTGGACGCTGCCGCTCAAGGATCTCGACAACGCGGCCGGCTACGACATCCCCTGGTGGGACGACTGGATGGAGCATGACAGCTACGACGCCTTCTGGGATCGGGCTGACTACCAGGCGCGCATCGCCCGCATCGACGTTCCCGTGTACCAGATCTCGTCGTGGTATGACCACGATTTTCCGGGCACCTTCCTGAATTTCCCGCTGATCGAATCGCACGGGCATCCCGATGCGCGCAAGCATCAGAAGATGCTGATCACACCCTTCGGACACTGGTACTACCTGCAGACCGACGGGCGGTTCGGCTCGATGGACTTCGGCCCAGGGTCGGTCGTCGATGCCGATCGCGAGCGCCAGCGATGGTTCGACCACTGGCTCAAGGGGATCGACAACGGGATCATGGACGAACCCCGAGTCAAGGTGTTCGTCATGGGCGCCAACCAATGGCGTACGGCGGACACCTGGCCACTACCCGAAACGGAGTACCGCGAGTGGTACCTGAGTTCGGGCGGACACGCCAACACGCTGCATGGCGACGGCAGGTTGACAACCGAGCCGCCGCGGAACGAAGAGCGCCAGGATCGCTACCGCTACGACCCGGCCGATCCCGCTCCATCGGCGCCGCCGCTCGACCCGCCGGTGAGCATCATGGGGCCGGAGGACTTGCGGCCGATCCATAGCCGCAACGACGTGCTGGTTTACCAGACCGATCCCCTGGACGAGCCGATCGAGGTGGTCGGCCCGGTCACGTTAAAGCTCCATGCCGCCTCATCGGCCCTGGACACGGATTGGTTCGTTCGCCTCTCGGACGTGCATCCGGATGGCTATGCCATGCGACTGGGGCACGGCGTGTTGCGGGCACGGTTCCGTAACTCTATCTCGGCACCGGAACTGCTGGAACCGGGCAAGGCATACGAATACACCATCGACGTCTGGCCGACCGGCAACAGGTTCCGCAAGGGCCATCGCATTCGCCTGGATGTGACGAGTTCGGCGTTTCCGCTGTTCGCCCGCAACCTCAACACCGGCCGGAACAACCAGACGACGAGCGAGATGGTCGTCGCGGCGCAGACCGTCTTTCACGGCCCCTCGCATCCGTCCCGGCTGATCCTGCCGGTGCTACCGATCCGGGACCAATAGCCCTTCCCGGTATGAGGGTGTGGGCTGGGGCAGCGTCATAGGATTTGGTCCGATTGGAACGGATTGAAGGATGACGGTCGCGAACACCGACGAGCAGCGGCACGCACGTCGCTTTGGCAACGTACTGCACTTCGCCATCCTGCGCGGCGCACCCGGTCTCGACATGCAGGAGGAGATTCTCGGCGCGCTCCTGGAGGCCCTGCCGGATGCACTGGAAGAGGTCGAACGGGATCGCCAGGCAGTGCAGGGGTTCTGGCCCCTGAATCCTTCGTCCGAGCGCGAGGAACTGATCTGGGCCGAACGTTACCGCGACCTCAGGGACTGGACGAACGCCGAGTTCACCGCCCAGCGCGACCCGGGCTGGATCGCCAACCAGGTCGCGCTCATGCAGTCGGGGAAACTCGCGTTCTATTCCGAGGCACAGGCGGAGGACACCCTGGACGATGCGCCCCGCCTGACGGGCGCGCGGGACGACCCGCCCATCGCCGTCCACTGGCTGCAGATCCGCTCCGCATCGCTCGTGCCCCAGCTCGTCG
>VXNE01000267.1 GCA_009840715.1 Gammaproteobacteria bacterium | reverse complement strand
GGGATCATCAGGGTGAAGTCCAGCGCGGCCGCCAGGTAGCGGCGCGAGAGTCGTGTCAGACCCACGATGCCCCGCTGGAACTCCCGCGCCGTCACGTCCGACAGAGGGTCGGGACCGCCGAACACGTCCCTCGGGAGCCAGCAGACTCCGCGTTCCCGATCCTCCCACCTGTCCCGCAGGATGTTCACGAGCTGGACCGCGCGCCCGAAGTCCCGCGAGAGATCGTACAGGGGCTCCCGCCGTGCGGCGATTGCGATGGAGTAGTCGCACAGCAGGTCGGTAATGGTCTCCCCGGCCACGCCGGACGTCAGGTAGCAGTAGCGGTCCAGCTCGCCCATGCTCGCGAGTCCGTTCGGTCCGGTATCGCAGAATTCCGCCATCGCCCCCGACGTGACGCGCGCGCATCGCTTGATCGCGTCGCGGGAGGTGTCCCCGAGACTGTTCGTGATCCCCAGCAGTGTTCCGGTACTTGCCACCAGGTCCAGTTCGGCGACGGTCGCTCCCTCCGAGATCGCCGGGAGCAGTGCATGCGTGAAAGCCTCGGGACGCGCATGACCTTCCACGACTTCGACGTATTGGCCAAGGAGTCGCCTCTTCTGTTCGGGATCCAGGACCGGGGAGTCCTCAACGACGTCCGCGACCTTGAGCAGCATGTAGAAGTTGGTCATGGCTGCCCGCAGCGGCGGCGGCAGTTGGGGTATCGTCCGGGCGAACGTCTCGGAAACACCGGCCAGCAGCCGCTCCTGCAGCGCCAGCGCGTCGTCGTGCGCGGCGCTCGACGCATCGGTTCCTGCCGCGCCGGCCGCGCTCCTCGCCGGCTCCCGCGGATCGCCAGAAGTCACATTACTACCCGTCTTCCGACGTCGCGCTCCGCGTGCCGCCAAGCGCCGGACTATAGGGAGGGGCACGCGTTTTCGCGTCCCCAACGTTGGGGTCATTTGCCGGCTGGCGCGTGCTGGCCGGTTCGGGAGAACGCGCGACGCCTGGTGAGTTCCATCCCCAAAGTTGGGGACGCGCGCGCCGCCGACCGCGCCTATGCTCCCCAACATGGGTGAGGCTGCAGTACACCCACACGCGGACGCGAGACGATGACGGACGAAGCGACCTTCGGGCGCATCCTCGCGTCGCTTCACGAGGCCGCACTCGACGCGGCGCGCTGGCCCGGGTTCTCGGCGGTCGTCGACGAAGCCCTCGGCGTGCATGGCCAAAGCATGATTTTCGGCGATGGGGAGTCCGCCGAGGATGTCCGGTTCGGCTTCTATTGGACCTGCGCGCACGGCGAGCGGCGCACGGATCTGGAGCAGCTCTACTACGGCACGTACTACCCCCTGGACGAACGGGTTCCCCGTCTGCGGCATGCGCCCGACGGACAGCTATTCCACAATAATGAGGTCTTCACCGAGCGGGAGCTTGCGACCTCGCCGGCTTACGATGCGTTCACGCGTACCGACTGCGCGAACGCGGTGAACGTGCGCTTGGACGGGCCCCGCGGGTCGCGCATCGTGTGGATGGTGCACGATCCCATCCACGATGACGGCTGGTCGTCCGCGCAGCTCGACCTGATCCGCCGTCTCCTGCCGCACATTCGCCAGACCGTCCGGGTCCAGGTGGCGATGGGCAGGGCCGGCACGCTCGGCATGAGGCTGGAGAGCCTTCTCGAGGCCACCGGCCTGGCCGTCCTCCAGCTCGACTGGCGCGCGCGCATCGTCGCGGCGAACGACCGGGCCCGGAGCCTCCTGCGCGCCGGTGATGTCCTGTTCGACGCCGGCGGCTGCCTGTTCGCGCGAAGTCCCACGGCCAACGTCGAGCTGCAGGACCTGCTGGCCCGCGCGTTGCCCCCGTTCGGAACCCCCGGCGCCGGCGGCACGATGATCGCAAGGCGTCCCCCCGGCCAGCCGCCCCAGGTACTGCACGTGATCCCGGTGGGCGGCGGGGAGACGGACCCCGGGGCCTGGCCGGTCGCGGCCCTCGTCCTCGTGCCGGATGTGGCCCAAGCGAGCGACCTGGACGTCGCCGCCGTCGCAGCCACCCTGCGCTTCACCCGTGCCGAGAGCCAGGTGGCGGTACTCCTCGCCCGGGGCATGACCGTGCGCGAGGTGGCCGCGGCCACGGGCCGCAGGGAGAGCACCGTACGCTCGCACGTCAAGCACATGTTTACCAAGCACGGGCTCACCCGGCAGGCGGACCTGGTCCGGCTGGTACGGTCCCTGGCGGGCATCGGGGGAGGCCGCCCCGGCAGCGAGGACGTGCCGGGGTCGTAAGCAGAGGGATCCACCGGCGGGACAGGACTGGGTGTTGGTAGGCGCGATTGGATTCGAACCAACGACCCCCACCATGTCAAGGTGGTGCTCTAACCGGGCTGAGCTACGCGCCTGAAGGTGCGGTACGGTATCACCCTGCCGGCGGCGGCTTCAACCGGTGCCCGCCGCGACCCGTGGAATGCACCCGGCCGCCGCCGCGCTCGCCCGCCGGACAGTTGTTCTGCAACGCGCTCCGGCAGTAGAATCGCCGCCCCGACGGTCCCGTCCCGCCCCGCCGGGGCTGGGTCTTTGCTTGGAGAGTTTGCCTATCAAGAGATCAGCAGGGAAAGCACAGCCGCCCCGAGCCGTGCTGAACGAGGATATTCGCGCCCGCGAGGTGCGGCTCGTCGGCGCGGACGGTGGGCAGGTTGGCATCGTCCCCAGGGAGGACGCCCTGGGCGAGGCGCGGCGGGAAGGACTGGATCTGGTGCTCGTCGCCCCGGATGCCGATCCGCCGGTCGTCAAGGTGATGGACTACGGCAAGCACCTGTTCGACTTGAAGAAGGCCAAGACAGCTCAGAGGAAGAAGCAGAAGCAGGTCCAGGTCAAGGAGATGAAGTTCCGCCCGGGGACGGAGGAGGGCGACTACCAGGTCAAGCTGCGCAACCTGGTCCGGTTCCTGGAGGACGGCGACAAGGCCAAGGTGATCCTTCGGTTCCGCGGACGGGAGATGGTCCACCCCGAACTCGGCACCAAGGTACTGAAGCGCATCGAGAACGACCTCGAGCCCTACGCCTCGGTGGAGACCGCGCCCAGGTTCGAGGGGCGCCAGATGACGATGGTTCTATCGCCGCGGAACCGGCGCAAGAACTGACAGGTATGCCGCCGGCGGGACTGGCCGGCGGCGACGGGTACACCGATACGGTTCCCTTGGCGCGACCCACGGGAGCAACGGGAGCGAACAGACGGGAGCATTGCGATGCCGAAGCTCAAGACACATCGCGGCGCGGCGAAGCGGTTCCGCCGCACAGCATCGGGCTTCAAGCACAAGAAAGCCTTCAAGAACCATATCCTGACCAAGAAGTCCCCGAAGCGGAAGCGTCAGTTGCGCGGGCTGGCGCCCGTGTCCGACGGAGACAAGGCCGGCGTACAACGCATGTTGCCCGGCAAGGCGCGCTAGGGACCGGGAGCAGCAGCCGTGACGAGAGTCAAGCGGGGCACGGTCGCCCGCACGCGCCGGAAGAAGGTCCTCAAGGCCGCCAAGGGCTACCAGGGGCAGCGCAGCCGGAGTTTCCGGGTCGCGAAGCAGGCCGTCATCAAGGCCGGCCAGTATGCGTACCGTGACCGGCGCCAGCGGAAGCGCCAGTTCCGGGCTTTGTGGATCGTCCGCATCAACGCGGAAGCCCGTGAGCATGGCCTGTCGTACAGCCGGCTGATCGCCGGGCTGAAGAAGGCCGACATCCAGATGGACCGCAAGGTGCTGGCGGACCTCGCCCTGCACGAGAAGGACGCGTTCGGCGCGCTGGCGAGCAAGGCCAGGGAAGCGCTGGCGACCTAGCCGCGACCCGACGGTCGCGCCTTCGGCGGGTACGACGATGGATCGCAACGGACCGGGGCGACACGCCTCGCAAGGCGGGGGCCCGGGG
>VXNE01000080.1:2439-3908 GCA_009840715.1 Gammaproteobacteria bacterium | reverse complement strand
CTCCCAGGGCGGGCCGAATCCGCCGCCGCCGGCCGAGTGTGCGTGGACGACGCCGCCCGCCGGAACGTCGAGCACGTTTATCTTCTCTATCTGCCGCGGCTCCTCGCCCGGGGCTTGCAGGAACGCCCGCCCGGTATCGCCCGGCCGGCCGGCTTCCCTGCCCCAGGGCTCAAAATGAAACCGCTCCATCCCCCGTGCCGTCACCACCCCGCCGGGCACGAGGAGCCTGAGCGAATAGTGCAGGCCGCACCCCCCGCGGGTGCGGCCCGCTCCCCCGGAATCGGGGATGAGCGCGTAGTGCTCGACGAGGACGGGCATCTCCGACTCCAGCACCTCGTTGGGGATGTTCCGGTAGAAGCCCGTGGTGAAATCGACGCCCTCCGTGCCGTCGTCTGAGGGCCGCGCGCCCGACCCGCCCACGAGAGGCTGGACGGTGCTCACCAGGTTCGTTCCGGTGGCGAAATCGGGCGCTGACACCAGCATGATGGATCCCTGGCCGCAGCCCGCGGCGGGCATCCGCTCCCTCCAGGCATGCGCCAGGGCGCCGAGAACGATATCGGCCACCCGGAAGAACGTGGCCTGCCTGGCTCCGCAGGGCGCGCCAGGCTCTGGATTGAGGAGGGACCCCCTCGGCGCGTTCAACCTGACACAGCGGACCAGCCCGGAGTTGTACACGATATCCGGCTTGACGCTCCGCATGAAGTTGACCACGCCCATGACCAGGAGGTAGTGGCCGTCCGTGCTGTAGGAGGGGATGTTGAACGCCGCCGCCACCTGCGGGTCCGTGCCCTCGAAATCGAGAAGCATCTCCCCGCACCTAATCCGCAAATTGAGGCGGATCCGGACGTGACGGCCCTCGGGCATCAGATCCCCTTCCAGGTAGTCCCAGAACTCGTAGTCGCCGTCGGGAACCTCCCGTATCAGGGAGCGGGCCTGGGCTTCGGCGTAATCGAGAACGTCGTCGAGTGCCGTCCGCAGGACGTCTCCGCCGAACTTCGCGGCGAGGCCGGTCACGCGCAATTCCGCGCGCTTGAGCGCTCCGAGCATCGCCAGTACGTCGCCCCGGTTCTTGTCCGGAACGCGGCAGTTCCTCAGGAATATCCGCAAAACGTCTTCGCGCATTTCGCCTTCGGCGACGAGCCGGGTCACCGGAATGACCACGCCTTCCTGGTGCTGGTCGACGGCGGAAGGCGCGATGGACCCCGGCGCGAGCCCGCCCACGTCCGTGCAGTGGATGAAGGCGGCCGCGAAGCAGACGAGCTCATTCTCGTGGTAGATGGGACGCCAGCAGAAGACGTCGAGCAGATGGGTGACCAGGCCCCTGCTCTGCTCGGGGTCGTTGGTGAACCAGACGTCGCCCGGCCGGTTATGCCCCCCGGCCGCGAAAAACGGCATGAATCGGTTGATTTTTAAAAAATACGAGCCCCACAATCAAGAGGCAATATCTGTTTAGGTCATGGGGGGTGAAA
>VXNE01000080.1:0-2429 GCA_009840715.1 Gammaproteobacteria bacterium | reverse complement strand
GCTCTGCGCGGGGTCGTTGGTTAACCTGAGGTCGCGGTGCGTGTAAGGCCCGCCGGCGTCGAATACGGCCTTGAAGTTCTGGCCGACCCCTATCCAGAGCCCGATGTCCACGGAGCAGGCCGCGACCTCTCCTTTGGGCGTTACCAGGGCGACGATGAAATCCTGGGTTTCCTTGACGAAGACGGTATGCCCGCAGTGGGTCAGCAGCTCGCCCATCTCCTCCACGACCCCCTGAAACTGGCACCGGAGTATCTCGAAGAGGACGGGGTCGGAGCTGGTTTTGGGCACAAATGTTTCGCTCATCCGTCCACCTCCGCGTGAAGATTGCCCGCCGCGTCGGCCCAGAAAGCGAACCCGGGCGTGACGAAAACGGTCGTGTCGTATTGAAGAAGCACGGCAGGCCCCGAGAGCTTCAGACCTGTGGGGATTCGGGCCCTGCGGTAGACGGGAACGGCGAGCCGTCTCCCCTGATGCGTCACCTCGCGCGTCTCCACGGGCTCCAGCGCGTCCGATTCGTTGAGCCGGGAAGAGGCGGCGCCGACCATCCGGTTCGGCACCCTGGCGAGCATCCGGATCTGGAGCACCTCGATCGCGGAGTCGGGGTCGAGGTATCCGAAGGTCTCTTCATATCTGCGCTGGAAGGCCTCCTGAGCGTCCCCGTTCCGGTCGAGTCCGACCATGATCTCGAACGATTGGCCCTCGTAGCGCATATCCGCGCTGCGCTCGAACTCCGCCGAGGCGGTTTCCAGTCCCTGCTCTGCGAGCCACCCCCGGGCGGTTTCCTCCATCTCCGAGAACATCTCTTCCATCCCCTCATCATCCGACAATCCGGCCCGGACGCTGCGGACGAAATCCATCTGGACGTCCGCCACGGCCGCTCCCACCGCGCACATCGCTCCCGGCGCATGGGGGATAACGAGCTTCTGGATGCCCGCTTCGGCCGCCAGCATGAAGGCATGCGTGGGTCCGGCGCCCCCGTAGGCCTGGAGGCTGAACTCGCGGTGGTCGACCCCGTAGCGCGCGATCATCGGCAGGAACGAGGCGACCATGTTCGCCGTCGCGACCCGCAGGACGGCTTCGGCCGCCTCTGTCGTCTCCATTCCCAGGGCTTCGCCCAGAGAGCCGACGGCCTCTTCGGCCCGGGCGCGCGAAAGCGTCATCCGGCCGCCCAGCAGGTCGTTCTCGCCCAGTACCCCCGTTACGAGGTAGGCGTCCGTAACGGTCGGCTCGGAACCGCCCCGGCCGTAGCACGCCGGGCCCGGATCGGCTCCCGCCGAGCGGGGGCCCACCTTCAGGACACCGTGAGGGTCGACCCACGCGATCGAACCGCCCCCCGCGCCGATGGTCTCGATGGCGACGGCGGGCAGAAACAGCGGAAAATCCCCGATCGTGCTCTCCACGCTGACGCGGGGTGCACCGTCGATGAGGGACATGTCCGCGCTGGTACCTCCCATGTCCAGGGTGAAGAGTTTGGCCTCGCCGTATTCCCGCGCGGCCTTGGCCGCCGCCATCACCCCCGATGCAGGCCCTGAGAACATCGCCCGCACGGGTATCCGCGCCGCCTCGTCGATGGAGACCGTCCCGCCGTTGGACTGGGTGATCTGCACCGGACAGCCGATCCCCATCGCCCGCAGGCCTTCTTCGAGCTTTCCGTAATAGGAGCGCATGGTGGCCCCGACGTAGGCGTTCATCACGCAAACGAGCGTCCGCTCGTATTCGCGCTGCTGGGGCCACGTCTCCCACGACGCGCAGACGAACAGATCCGGCCAGCGCTCGGCGATGACCGCCTGTGCCGCTTGCTCATGGGCCGGGTTGATGTAGGTATGCAGAAAGCTGACCGCCAGGGCCGTGACGCCCGCGCCCAGGAGTTCCTCGACCCCTCGCACGACGGAATCCGTATCCAACGGGCGCAGGACGGCCCCGTCCGCGCCGACGCGCTCCCTCACCTCCCGGACGTGGGCGCGGCGGACGAGCGGCACGGGCCTGGCCGCTTCGAAGCTGGGCGCATCGGGAAGCCGGGTCCGGCGGATCTCCAGGACGTCGCGGAATCCCTGCGTCACCAGAAGCCCGGTCGGGACTCCTGCGCGCTGGATGATCGTGTTGACCGCAAGCGTGGAGCCTGCGCCGAAGTAGACGACGTCCGCGGGGTCCAGACCCTCACGCGCAAGTCCTTCCCGCACGCCTTCCAGCACGCCCGAAACCGGCTCGCCGACCGTCGTGGGCGCCTTGTAGACGCCGACCCGGCCCGTCGCCTCCTCCACGAGGGCCACGTCCGTAAAGGTGCCCCCGACGTCCACGCCGATTCGCCAGCCGCTCAATGGTTCTTCCCTCTTTCATGATTGCCGAGAATCAGCGGTTTCGAGCCGTTCGTCCGGCGGCGGAAAACCGCAGGCGACTCGACTATCGAAACATGCTGGATTCCGCGGCAG
>VXNE01000112.1 GCA_009840715.1 Gammaproteobacteria bacterium | reverse complement strand
CCACAGAGGAGCCGCACGCGGACGGTCAGGTCGACGTTGAAGGTCCCCTGCAGGATCACGTTCTTCGTCGCGGTGTCGCGGTAGTAGCTCCCGGAGTCCTCCCACTCGCCGAACAGGTAGTAGCCGAACCGACGCTCTCCGAGCGAACCCGGGCCCCCGACCTCCGCGGCCACGACCGCCTTGTCCCAACTGCCGCCCGTCACGGACACCTCGCCCGTCGGGTCGCGAAGATACTGGCCCGTGTCCGCACGCGCCGACTTGGGCACGAAGTTCATGTAGCCGCCGATCTTGCTCGCCCCGTAGATCACGGACGCCGGCCCGCGCACGATGTCCACCCGGTCCGCCGCTCCGATCGGCGTTGCGTAGTTGCCGGGGTTGTCGAGGCGGCGGATGCCGTTGAAGTAGTTCTCGCCGGACGTGCCGCGCAGGTCGAGCGATCCCGACACCCCGAAGAACGACTGGGTGAAACTCGACGGGGAGAGCATCACCAGGTCGTCGATGTCGGTCATGCCGAGGCGGTCCATCGTCTCGACGGCAATGCTCGTGGCCGACCGGGGCGTCTCGAACAGGGACTTGTCGAGACCGAAGACCACGTCCACCGGCTCCGATGGAACGATCCCGATGCGGTCGACGGTGTCCCCGCGGACGGTGACCGTCTCGTCGGCATCGGGCTCATCCTCCGCCGCGCATACCGGAAGACCGACCGAAAACCAGGCCGTGAGAAGCCCCACGGCCAATCGGCAAGGCGATCTCAAGCCGTCACTCTCCGCCGCGACTCAAGTCGCAATTTTGCATTTCGAATGCAGGATTTCCCCCCAAGCCCGGCAAGACTACCGCGCATCAGCTTCGGCCCGGGCCTTTCGACTGGCACGCGCCCGCACTTGCATTCGAGCCGCCAAGTGCCATGTCATGCGCGTGAACTCAAGTAAGGAAGCGCCTCATGCAACTCAGCCTTTGGCCCAGTCCGACCCTGTCGTTCTCCGAAGTCGTCGATCTCGCCAAGCATGCCGAGGCGACCGGCTGGGACGGTCTCTGGTACGCGGATCACTTCATGCCGAACGCGCCGGATACCAGCGCGCCGTGGCCGGAGGCCTGGATGACCCTCGCCGGGGTCGGCGCGACGGTACCGCGGCTGCGGCTGGGGACGCTCGTGACGGGCAACACCTACCGCCATCCGGCGGTGCTGGCCAAGATGGCCGCGACCCTCGACCACATGAGCGGCGGCCGCGCGATACTCGGCCTCGGCAGCGGCTGGCAGGAGAACGAGCACCGCCAGTACGGTATCCCGTTCCACACGGTCAGGGGGCGCCTCGAGCGGCTCGACGAAGCCTGCGCAGTCATCAAGGCGCTGTTCAGCGAGACCAAGGCCAACTTCGACGGGCGCTTCTACCAGCTCGAGGAAGCCTCCCTCGAGCCAAAACCGGTCCAGCAGCCCCTGCCCCTCCTGATCGGCGGCGGCGGGGAGAAGCGCACGCTGCGCATCACCGCGCAACACGCCGACGCGTGGAACGTGTGGGGCGATGTCGCGACCCTGCGGCACAAGATGGAGATTCTCGACGGGCATTGCGCCGACCTGGGCCGGGATCCGAAGTCCATCCGGCGCACCGCGGTCGCCCTCCTCTTCCTGAGCGAAGACGAAGGCTACCTGGAGCAAATGCGCAATGCCGACATCGCGATGCCTACCGTCATCGGCACCGCCGAGGAGGTCCGGGAGACGCTCGCGACGTACGAGTCCATCGGGGTCGACGAGTTCATCGTGCCCGACTTCAATCTCGGCGGGCAGGCCGACAAGGTCGAGACGCTGGACCGCTTCATCAAGGACGTCGCCGGGCGTTAGCAAAGCTCCGCCGTCACTTCAGGTAGAGATGTAGATCCCGCTGCGAGCGGCCGCCGCGCGCACGTCGCTTTGGAGCGATCGGTCGATCCGCCCATCTCTGTTGCTTACCGCTGCGAGGTCCGTCGGAAACACCCGATCGCCAAAGAACGTTACAGCGTCATCGGGGTCGCACTGGTTCGACGTCCACAGCAGGCCTTCGATACTCGGAAAGTGGTCATGAACGACTTTGGCCCAGGACGCTGTCCGAGCGTAGGCGGTCGGCGGACTGGCAATCAACAGGGAGCGCGCGATACCCCACTTGCGCAGGTCCGGCGCCCTCAGGCTCGCCAGTCGCACATCGCGTCGGAGCGTGAGCACACTGTGCATCCGGTCATGGACCTGCGTCAGCGGCACAGTCCTCGGCCCCACGCCGGCCACCGGAACGTCGTGGAGAATCGTCTCGTAGATCGCTGACTCCAGTGTGCTGCCGGCGTACAGCGACGCCACGCACTTGCCGCGACGATCCCGGATAGGGGCGAACCGTGTGGGCGCTCCCCGGCAGTGGTTGAACGCGTCACCACCCAGGCGCCTGTCGTGTATGCGGTGCAGCGCCGTACCCGCCGTGAGCACTACGACATTGGGTGACTCGAGGTCGTCGGGAGGCGGGGGAAGGTACGCACCCTCGGGACCGTCAGCCACGCGCCGGTTCCGCCAGCCGGCTGGCCGCCGTAACCACGTCTTCGCTGTCGTCCAACCGGTCCTGCGGCGCGTCGCCGTCCAGCCAGCCGTTCGCCGACGCGAACCAGAGCGCCGTCTGCCAACCCGTCAGTTCCGCAGGTAACGCGGTCAGGACACCCTTGAGGGCCGGATGGGGTGCACCGTCGCGAAACTGAAAAGCCGGATACCGGTCGCCTCTACCCTGGCGAACGGCGAAGATCTTCTTCTCCTTCTTCCACCGTGAAGCCGGCTCGCTCGGGTTGCCTGACGTCCGGCCCGACCACCGATGTACCTCCGCGGCCGACAACGTCGGGGTCCTCCGCAAGTAGTCGGTCCGAAGCTCGAGGTTGTCGACCCACAGGTCCGCCTCGGCGCCGATTCGCGGCATGCGCTCCAACAGTATCCCGAGCAGTCGATCGAGATCCCTCCCGTGATCCTCGGAGCCTGTTGAGAGCATGTTGACCAGCCGCATCGCACGGTCGACCGTCTTGCCAAGTTCGTGGTCTCCGGCGCGGAGCACTATCCACTCCGAGTCCTCCTCGGAGGCCCCAAGTGTCACCTTGACCCGCGCCGGCAATGCTTCCACCTCCTCTGCAAGGAGATGGCGCCATGCGAGTGCTTCGGATTGCATCCGTTCGAACCCGTATCATGAGATTCGTGATTAAGCGTACCTGAACGCTATTCTCACTGTCCAATGGAGCCACGCGAGCTCGCGGTCGCCGCTGCCGCCTCGACCGCCTCGTTCCGCAGCAGGTCCCGCAGCGAAATCCCCACCCTGTCGAGATATCGCTGGCGGAACAGGTAGTAGACGACGCCGAGCCCTATCAGGCCGATGTAGAAGAGACCCGGCAGCAGGTTGTCGCGCACGCCGATGTAGAGAAACGTCACGGACACCGCGATCTTGATGGCAGCGACCACGCGTATCCCTGTCCCGTTCAGCCTGAACGCCGCCTTCGCGTAGTGGTCTGGCATGGCCGCGGGAAGGCGCAGCAGCGCGATCGCCCAGATGATCCCGAAGATCATGATGCCGATCACGCTGACGGAGGCGTACTGCACGACCGTGCCCTGCGCCGCGATGCCGCCCAGCACGATCAGCACGACGAAGATCATCGCCACGTGCGGTTCCCGTGTGCGACGGCTGACGCGGCTGAGCGCCCGTGGGTAGACCCGGTTGCGCGCGAGGGCGAAGAAGCTCCGCGATGTCGCGAGAATGACCACGTTGATGGACGTCGCCGCCGCAAGCAGCGCGCTGAGGGTGATCGCGGTGGCGAACCAGTCGGGCAGGAACAGGGTGGATGCATAGCTCATCGGCGCGACGATAGCGCCGAGCTCGCGCCAGGGGACCAGCCCCGGCAACACGATCGTGACGAGCGTGT
>VXNE01000440.1 GCA_009840715.1 Gammaproteobacteria bacterium | reverse complement strand
CTACATCACGTTGGGCGGCAAGGACGAGGCGATCGAATACGTCCGGGAGTTCGGGGCGGGATGGGAGCGCACGCCGGGCGCGGTCGCCTGGCTGCGCGACACGCCTTCAGGACTGCCGGAGCCGGCAGGCGTTGAGGATTCGCCCTGAGTCCCGCCCTTCAGAAGTCCATAGGCAGGCCGTGTTCGGCGAGCACCCGGTCGCGCTGCTCGACGAGGATGGGATCCCGCTCACCGAGCATCTCGCCGACGGCGTCGTAGACGGTCCGCATGCCCTTCGGCATCGCGCAGACCGCTTCCGGGAACGTCCCCACGGCCTGCGAAAAGTAGACCCAGTAGATGTCCACGGCGCTGAGCGCGTCGCCGACGATGTACTGACGACCGGCGTCGCGCTGTGCGAGGAGCTGGGCGGTCAGTCGGTCCAGCACCGCCCCGGCGCGGTCGACACCGCGTGCGACGGCTTCCTCGCTGTAGCCGTACTGGTCGTACATCGGGTTCCGGACGCGCGCCCCGGCCGCCTGCTCCGGCCCGCCGAGCCCGAGCATCACGATCCGCAGGTCCCAGATGAAGCCGTTCTCGCCGATGAGTTCGTTCGAGAGGGCCACCATCAACATGCGGTCGTCGATGTCGGACGGAACCAGCGACGGTCCCGACCCGAGGCGTTCGGCGAGATTCAGGATCTCGAGCCAGCCCACCCGCGGCGCCTCGTCGTTGTACACCGCGACCGGCGCGTTCCGGTGCCCGGTCCAGGTCACGAGATCCTCGTTCGGGCCGCCCCCGACCTGCAGCACGGGGACGTAAGGCACGCCGTGGTGATCGAGAATCGCGCGGGCCGACAGGCTGTAGGGCGCCGGCGCGTGCGCGGTCAGCGCCAGCCGCAGGCCGTCCATCTCGCGCGCGGCGGCGGGTTCGATGTAGTTCATGGCTCCTCCAGATCAGGGTGAGGCCGGACTCAGGACATCAGCGGATTGAAGCGCACCGTCTCCGGGATGTCCTCGGCTCCCCGGACGCCCCGCGCGACGATGAACGGCCGGAGCGCTTCCATCGCCTTCGGCTCGTCCCAGTGCGGGATGCCCGGGTACATGTGGTGGATGACGTGGGTCTGCATCGACTGGTCGAGGTAGCGCGGCAGCCGGATCCGCCAGAAGCGCGTGTCCCGGTACCGGCCCGTGTCCTCCATTGGATGGTGCGGGTACCACGAGAAATACACGCCCAGGTAGGACACCGCGATCTTCTCCGGCAGCCACCACAGCAACAGCGTTTCCAGCGGCCAGATCACGACCATGACGATCCGGATCAGCCGCAGCGCCTTGAAGACCGGCGTGCCCTTCGCCAGGCCGGCGGCGAACGCGGGATCCCGCTCCATGTGCGCCGCAAGGACGTCCTGCTGGCCGGACGCGTACCCGCGATGCACCCCCAGGGCCGCGTGCCACCAGCGCGGACCCCTGGTGTGGTAGTCCACGTCCAGTTCCGGGTCGTTGGTGTGGGCGTGGTGCTTCAGGTGGGTGACCCGGAGCACGTCCTGCGATTGCGCGAGCGGAATCAGGCTGATCTGGCCGACCACTCCGTCGAGCCACTTCCAACGCTTCCGCCGGCCGGAGAGGTTCCCGTGCTGCCCCTCGTGAGAGGGCAGGTAGGCGAGGCCCGCGCAGACCGTCGCGACGACGAAGCCGAGCCAGAGAGGAATGGTCCCGGCCAGCACGAGCCCCCAGTTGGCGAACCAGGCCAGGCACTGCCCGAGGCCCACCGCGATGGCCTCCCACTGGATGCGGCCCATGAAACGCCGGGCGACCTCGCGCTCCGCCTCGATGGAGAGGTCCGGGCCCGGCTCCGGCGCGACGGCAGCCACTTCCGACGACGCGCTCACAGCCAGCCTCCGCGCACCTTCGCCACGAGGCCTACGGCGAGACCGGTCGCATACGCCGCCCAGCCGACCGTCCACGGGCTCGCGTCCGCGAACGTCTGCTGGGCGACGGCGAACAGGACGCTGCCCCAGAAGAGGAGCCCGAACCAGACCATGCCCCAGGTCTCGGAGTGCTCGAACGCCGCGGCTAGCCAACGTTCGGCGGTGCTGTTCATGTGTATCCCTTGATGCAACGTCGCGGATGGACGCACGATTCTATCGCCCTACCGGAAGACGTACTCGCCCGAATAACCGGATGGGACACCCACTGGCGTGTCCCGATGGTCGCAATAACCTAATGACCGGAGGTAACCGGATGGGACAACCACTTGAATAACCGGATGGGACACCCACTGGTGGTAACCGGATGGGACACCCACTGGCGTGTCCCGATTGTGGCGATGGGACAACCACTTCGATAACCGGATGGGACACCCGCCGATAACCGGATGGGGCACCCACTGGCGTGTCCCGATTGTCCCGATGCGACAACCACTTGGGGAGCGCAGACGGGACCCGCTTTCTCCCCCGAGTTTTCACCGCTGTAGCCGCCGTCGGTAGTCCACCGCCGCTGCCGGGTAGGCATCTGCTGCGGGGATGCCGGGCCAGAGGCGCACGCCCGCCATAGGCTTCTGCCGATTTCGGCACGGCGCCACCTGCCTGACACTGCGTGGATGACACGGCCACGATCGGAACTCATCGACCGCGAGCAGGGCGGCTTCTACCACCTCGGCTCGCGCTGCGTACGCCGGGCCATGCTGTGCGGGGAGGATCCCGTGACGGGCCGCGACTTCTCGCATCGCCGCGCCTGGATCGAGGACCGCCTGCTCGAACTGGCCGAAATCTTCACTGTGCACGTCTACGCCTATGCCGTGATGTCCAATCACTACCACATCACCGTCGACTACCGACCTCAGGAGCGTCTTGAGTTCACCGACGAGGAAGTTGCCCGTCGGTGGCTGCGCCTGTTCCCGCCCCATCCCGACCAAGCGCTCGAGCAGGCCATGCTCGGCTTGCTCGACGACGCCGAGCGGCTCGCCACGCTGCGCGACCGCCTTGGCGACCTGTCCTGGTACATGCGCTGCCTCAATGAGCCGATCGCGCGCCGCGCCAATCGCGAGGACGACTGCACCGGCCGCTTCTGGCAAGGACGCTTCTGCTCCAAGGAGCTACCCAACGACCGCTCGGTATGGGCGTGCATGGCCTACGACGACCTCAACCCGTTACGGGCGGGCATGGCGGACGCCGTCGATGCCCCCGAACACACGTCACTTCAGCGCCGCCTAGAGGAAGCCGAAGAGGACCCCGAGCGACTCGAGGAGCCCCTCGCGCCACTGGTGCGCCGCGCTGGCAGGCCCGTCAGCGCGCCACTGCCCGCTCCCCGACTCGAGATGACCCTTCGGGCCTATCGTGCCCACGTCGAGTGGACCGGCGGCAGCCTGAACAACGCCTGCGTTTCCGAGGGGCGCGCCCCGCCCGACCAACTGCACGATCCCCCATCGTGGCTAGCCCTAGTAGCTTCACACCGCCAGCGGGCCTGCACCCTAACGCTACCACGCTGGGTACGCGCGGAAGCCTGAGGTGCGACCGGCACGTGCCTCAAATGCGTCCTCCGCGCCCTTTGGCCCGTAGCGGATGTCAAGCGACGTCAGAAACTGACTCCCTGGCGACACCAAAACTGACCCCCAGGCGTCACGAAAACTGACCGCCTTGCCGGATCAATGGCACTCCGGTTGGCGGGGTTATCCACGCCTTGTCCATGGCGCCCGTCCCCGATGATGAAAAGGCGCGGTGGGCAAGGGCTAGATAAGATAACCCTCCGTTGCTCGCGGGCGTGGGTGTCCCTTCCGTTGCTCCGTGGGGGGTGTCCCGGTCCTGTTCCGGCGGGTGGGTGTCCCGGTCCTGGGATGATGGATGTCCCGGTCTTGGATGGGTGTCCCTTCCGCTGGAGTCCCTTCGTTGGCATTCTGGGTGGGTGTCCCTTCCGTTGGAACCCTTACGTTGGACCTGG
>VXNE01000437.1 GCA_009840715.1 Gammaproteobacteria bacterium | reverse complement strand
AATGATGTATCAATATATCTATTGGGGCGCGCCGCTGCCACCAGAGGGACCGGACGTAGCCATTTCCTCCTGTTGCGTAACCCCGGGCACGGCGCCCCCGTTTCGGGCACATGAGCCCTGCAAAGGAGTCCAGCCAGGAGATCCGCCATGCCGTGCCGCAGACTTCGCCCCCCTGTTCCGTTCCTTGCCGTGCTCGCCGTGTCGCTCCCGTACACGGCGCAGGCCGAGGCACCGTCCGGCGCCGCATCCGCCGGCGGCGCCATCGAGGAAATCGTCGTCACCGCGCGCAAGCGGACCGAGAGCCTCCAGGACACCCCGGTAGCGGTCACCGCCCTGACCGCAGACCAGATCGCCGAGTTCGGGGTACAGAGCCTCGCCGACATCTCGAAGATGACGGCCGGATTGCTGTTCGACTCGGAGTTCACGCGCGGGGCCAACCGCCCCGTGATCCGGGGCCAGGCGAACATCCTGGGCGCATCGGGCGTCTCCTACTTCATCGACGGCGTGTACGTGTCGGGGTCCATCGACGACTACGACCTCGACGACATCGAGCGCATCGAGATCGTCAAGGGTCCGCAGAGCGCGCTGTACGGCCGCAACACCTACTCGGGCGCCATCAACATCGTGACGCGCTCCGCCGGCGACGAGTTCCGGGCGACCGTCAAGGGCGAAGCGGCGGAAGACGGCCAGTACCTCGTGCGCGCCTCGCTATCCGGGCCCATCGGCGAGACCCTGGCCGGCGGCCTGACGCTGCGGCACTACGAGATGGGCGGCCACGTGACCAACCAATACGACGGCAAGGACATCGGCATGCAGGAATCGCGCTCGGTGTCCGGGGTCCTCGAGTTCACCCCGAACGAGCGCCTGTCGATGCGCGGCCGGGCATACTGGTCGGAACGGGACGACGGCCAGCCGGCGATATTCGCGTCACGCTACTTCGACAACAACTGCTACCCGGACGACGGGGCGCTCTACGGCGGGGCGGGGCGCTATTTCTGCGGCACGGTCGAGCCCGGCGCCGTCGACACGGACTGGTCCGTGCAGGCGCCCGGCGCCGGACTCGCCGACGACGTCCTGCAGTTGAGCTTCAAGGTCGATTATCAACTCAGCAACACATGGGACCTGACCTACATTGCCGGCTACGGCGAACGGGATCTGGCCGAGGTGTACGACGGCGACTACCTGCCGACCTCGTTCCAGGTCAGCAACTTCACCCCGAACGGCTTCCCGTTCGGCGGCTTCGCCGACGGGCCGCCGTTCCTGTACGCATACGTGGGCAGCATGACCGACTTCACCTTCGCCAACGACACGACCACGGACGACTTCTCCCACGAACTGCAGCTCGCCTTCGACTCCGGCCGCGTGCGCGGCCTGCTCGGCGCCTACTACTTCAGCCAGGAGAGCACGAGCCGGGACATCCGCGAGGTGTCCGCGGCTCAACAGGGCATCGCCGGGGCCAACTGGTTCACCGAGTTCCTGCGGATGCAGGGTGTGTGCGCCGCGAACTTCCTGTGCGAGTCCATGGCGCCCTTCTTCGGCTCGACGATCGTCGTTCCCCGCGACGTCAACGATCTCGAGATCGAGAACACCGCGGCGTTCGCCATGGTGTCCTTCGACGTCAGCGACAACGTTCGCCTGACGCTTGAGGGACGCTACCAGGACGAGAGCATCGACCAGCGTGCGATCGTGCAGGATCTCGGCGCACCGGCCGATCCACCGGTCGTCGCCTCCGCCGGCTTCGACGGGTTCCTGCCCCGGCTGACGCTCGACTGGCGGCCCACCGACAACCACCTGTTCTACGCGGCGTACGCGGAAGGCACCAAGCCAGGCGGTTTCAACAGCACCGTGGCGATCGAGGCCGGACTGCCAACGTACGAGGAAGAGGACGCCCGCAGCTTCGAGGCCGGCGTGAAGAGCATCTTCGCGGACGGACGTCTGCTCGCGAACCTCGCCGTGTTCGCCAACGAACTGGAGGGCTACCAGCTCACCCAGAACGCCCGCTCCGGCCAGAACACCACCTCCGCGACGGTCAACGCCGGTGACGCGGACATAAACGGGCTGGAGGCCGAACTTGCGTTTGTGCCGGCCGCCATGGAAGGGGTCACGCTACGGCTCAACTATGCGTGGACCGATGCCGAGTACACCGCCGGGGCCGACCAGAACCACGGCGTGCTGCTCGACGTGCTCGACGACCGCATGGTCAACTGCTCGGCGGGCGACCAGTTCCCGCAGATCGACGGCTGCACCTCGCGCTACGGCTCGATCTCCGGGAAGCAGGTGCCACGGACCGCCGAACACCAGCTGTTCGCCGACATCGAGGTCCGGCGGCCGCTGGCCGGCGGCTGGGAGTGGTACGGCGGGCTGAGCTACATCTTCGAGTCGAGCAAGTTCGCGCAGGTGCATAACGAGGCCGAGACCGGCGACACCTCGCTCGTCAATGCCCGCTTCGGCTTCGTCAGCGATCGCTACTCGATCCGCGTCTGGGGCCGCAACCTGACCGGCGAGGACAGCGCCTACAACGTCATCCGCTACGCCGAACCCGAGGCGTTCCGGCGCAACTTCATCGTGGCCCCGCGCCGCGACACGCACTTCGGCGTCACGCTGGCGGTGCACTGGTAGGCCGGTGCCTCCGCTTCCACCGTGAAGGCGGCCACGCACAGGCCTGGCCTGGCGGGCGCCAGCGGCGGGATCGGTCGCCGCGGGGTTCTCCGCGGGCTCGGCCTGTCCACACTCGCCCTGGCCCTGGCCGGACGGGCAGCCTCCCCGGCGGACGTTCTGGTCCTCGGCGCCGGCCTCGCCGGGCTTGCCGCCGCCCGACGTCTGTCCGCTGCGGGCATGCACCCCCTGGTGCTCGAGGCCCGGGACCGTCCCGGGGGTCGCGTCTACACCCGCTTCGACCTGCCGGACCGGCCGGAGTTCGGTGCGGTGGAGGTTGGCGACTCCTACACCCGCGTACATGCCCTCGCGCGGGCCTGCGGCCTGCGCATCCGGCCTTCGCCACCGCCCGGCACGTCCGGCCTGACCCTGCACGTCGGCGGACGGACGCTGCGGGAGGGCGACTGGCCCGACTCGGCCGCCAACCCGCTGACCGGTCCCGAACGCCCGGTGTTGCCTCCCCGCCTGGAGGCGCACTACCTGGGGCGGCGGATTCCCTTCGCTCGCGCGGCAGACTGGGATACCCCGGCGGTGCGCCCGCACGACCAGGCAATCACCTCGGTGCTTCGGGAACGGGGCATCTCGGACGAGGGCCTGCGCCTGGTCAACGTGGCCGGGAACCACATCCACAGCGACGACGTGAGCGTGCTCGGGTGGTGGCGCGGCGCCCTCGCACGCCGCGAGGACACCGGTGCGGGTCAGTTCGAGGGCGGCGCCGGCGCTTTCGCCACGTGCCTCGCCGCGAGACTCGAGGGTCCGGTGCGCTACTCCAGTGTCGTCACGGACATCGTCGAGACCGGCGAACTCGTGCGCGTACTGCTGGCCGACGGCGCCGAGCATCGGGCAAGGCACTGCATCTGCACGCTGCCCCTGCCGGCACTGCGCAACGTCGGCCTGCGGCTGCCCCTCCAGCCCGCCGTGCGCAGGGCAATCGACGGAGCAATCTACACACCCGTGACCGTGGCCCTGTTCGACGCCGAGCCTTCCTGGGAGGAGGACGGACTTCCTCTCCCCATGTGGACGGACACGCCCCTGGAACGCCTCTTCCCTCGGCTGCTCCCGGCGACGGGTGAGTGCATCGGCTTCAAGGCATTCGTCAACGGGGCCGGCGCCTTGGACCTCGACCGCCTCGACGAGACCGAGTTCGAGAACCTCGCGCTGGCCACTTTCGCGCGCCTCCGACCCCCCGCCGCCGGTCGGGTGCGCGACCAGGCCCGGGGTTCGTGGGGGGCGGCCCCGGAAGCCGGCGGCGCCGACC
>VXNE01000559.1 GCA_009840715.1 Gammaproteobacteria bacterium | reverse complement strand
GTGGACATCTGGTACATGCTGCTCTGGAACACGGTGGTGTACCTCGGCTGGACCATCGTCGTGCTGCCCTACGGCGCATGGGGCGCGGAGCTTTCGGAGAACTACATCACGCGGGCCACCATCACGGCGACCCGTCAGGTGTACACGATCGCCGGCCTCATTGGCGCCAGCATCGTCATCTGGATCTACCAGGAATGGCTGGGTCGCTCCGATCCCGGGGAGGTGCTGTCGGGCATCGCCTGGACGCTCCTGGTCCTGTTGCCGGTCTCGATCGTGGTGTTGCTGCTGCTGGTCCCGGAGCGGGAAGTCTCCACCCCGCCCCGGCAGCGGGCCTGGTGGCGCGAGCTTTCCAGCATGCTGAGGATTGGGCCGTTCCGGCGCATGGTCTACGTGGCGCTCGCCATCGTGATCGGCGAAGCATCCCGCCACGCCGTGCTCGTCTTTTTCATGGAGGACGTGCTGCAGGCGGGCGACCGCATCGGGCGGACCTTCATTCTCTACTACCTCATGGGCGTCGCTGCCATACCGCTATGGCAGTACCTTGCGCGCCGCTACGGCAAACACCGCTCGCTGGCAATCGCCATGACCCACTCCGCACTCATGGTGCTGGCCACCGCATTCCTGGGCGCGGGCGACTACAACACGTTCCTGGTCTTCTACGTCCTGAAGGGCGCGAGCTTCGGCGCGTTCGCCTACCTGCCGCTCGCGATTCTTGCCGACGTGGTGGACGTGGACACCGCGGTCACCCGGCAGAAGCGCGCCGGCCTGTATTTCGCGGTGTTCGGCGCCATCGACAAGATCGGCATCGCCGCCGGGATGTTCATCGCGTTGCAGGTGCTGAACCTCACCGGCTACGACCCGCAGGTCGACCCCAATGCCGCGGGGCTCTGGATGATCCGATTGGAATACGCGGTCATTCCCACGTTCTTCTTCCTGCTGGCGTCGTTCCTGGTCTGGAACTACCCGTTGACCAGCGAACGGCACGCGCGGCTGCTAGCCGCTCTGGAACGGCGGGAAGCCCGGGCGGTGTAGGCGGCCTCTCGCATAGGCTTCGGTCTCTTTGCGTATGGCCGGCCGCTCGGAGCCTGACCCTGTTTTCTCCCGGGGTTCACAGTCGCTTGCGCATGTACACGCGCGGAAAGCCGCTCTCGGTACGGCGGTCGACCTCCTCGTAGCCGTAGCGGACGTACATGGCGATGTTCTCGGTCATCCGCTGATGGGTGTAGAGATCGAGGTGCCCGTGCCCGAGGCGGCGCGCCTCGGACTCCGCGTGCTCGAGCAGTCGGCGACCGAGCCCTGCGCCCTGGAGGGACGGCAGCACCGCGACGTTGTCCAGGAGGAGACCGTCCTCCTTCTCCATCAGCACGAGGACGCCGACGATGTCGCCGCCGTCCTCGACTACGTATGCGTGATGGTCGCGGACGACCTGCTCGTAGTCGTCGAGCATCGGCCCGGGCCGCACGCCGATGCGCTCGATGTAGTGGGTGTAGGCGATGCCCACGCAGGCCGCAATGCCCGCGGCATCGGCGGCGGTGGCCGGGCGGGGTCCGGGGACGGTCACGGGCTCGGGAAGCGGCGGACGATGCGCGGACTCAGCGGGATAGATCCCGCTGCAACGCGGCAGCCAGTCTTGGCGCAAGCCTGGGATACGTGTCGTTCGCGACGGCCTCCGCCCGCTCGGCGGCGAGTTGGGCCACCTCGGGGTGGGAGAAGCCGTCCTCCTGGAAGCGCCGGAGGATCTCCGGGGCGTCGCTCGTTACAGTGCGGCGCTGTACTGGGTGGGGACGCAGTGGAACCGCGGCGTGATGCCGCCCAGTCGCCCTTCGGCGACGAGTGCCCGGAGGCGGTCGATCGGGAAGTACGAGTTGAGGTCGTCCAGGTGCGTCGCCCGCTTGTCCCAGGAGAGATCGCCGCCGTAGAGACGCTCCGGCGCCGGGTCCGGTTCCGCGGAAGCCACCATCCGGGGGTCGCTCGCCTGCCGTTCGTAGAGCGCGGCGGTCGTGATGAGGGCCAGGGTTGAGTCGGCGACGGGCTTCGCGGGCCGGCTGAACAGCGTGTCGTCGAAGTGCGCCCAGGCATAGGCTTTCCCGAACCCCTGCGCGGTGTAGTAGCGGCGCGTGCTGTCCATGTAGGGGACGGGTTGGGCGGTCACGGATAGGATGATACTCGGCTCGCGCTGCAGAGGTCAGACGGATCTCTTCCGAACGCTCGCCGACAGACGCCAGTCGTTTCGCGGTCCTTGCCGCTCGCGGCGGCCTCATGTTCAGAAATCATCCACTTCCGCAGCAAGGCTCTGCGTCCTCCATGCATCGGCAAGAACCCACTTACCGGGCTTCGCTGGAAGACTCAGCTCCCAATCCATCCAGCCGTTGCGGTGTGTTCCAGTGACATGCCTTGACGCCGCCGAGAACGAACCGAACGGTGGGCCGCCTTCCAGGACGAGCTTGCCACCTCGAAACTCGGCACGGTGAGTTTGGCCCATGTACGAGAACCTTGCCAACGTCCCGTCGGGTGGCGGGGGATGCGGTGGCTTCGGTCCGCTCGGTGACGGCACCACTGGCTCTGACGACCGGTTCCACCAGAGCCGAAACCGCTCCACATCACTACCGCTCTTCGGATGACAATCTCGATGGACCAACGCCCCGTTGGCGATCTCGGTGGCACCACCGTGGGCGTGGGGTTCACATGGTGGATCTCGCTGTCCTGCCACGCGACGTTACGGCTCTCGCCATTCATCCGGCACCATTGGCACACACCCTCGTCACGGAAGAACACGGTTAGAGCGTGCAGCCCGAAGGTAGTGCGCGCCTCGCTCAACCGGCGTCCCGAATCTCCTCCCGTACGATGCGCCGCAACCTCGTCTCGAGTTCGTCGTTGGCGAGATACTCGCGGAGCGCCTGATTGATGGCCGTCTGGTAGCCGCGTCCGGTGTCCTTCGCGCGTGCGCGGAACGCGGCCAGGACATCGCCATCGATCAGGATCGTGATGCGCGTCTTGCCCGGCTGCCTGACGGCCGGACCCCGGGTGGCGTCCGTGAAGTCATATTCCTCTCGCATAGGCCTCGGTCTCTCTGCGTGTGGCGGGTCGTGCGGAGATGAGCCTGACCCTGTCTCCGCGATAGGTGTACACGACCGTCAACACGCGTCCGACCGCGTCCGTGCCCACGGTGATGAACCGGTGCTCGGCGCGGGCGTCCGGGTCCTCTCGGGTCAGCCCTGACGGGTCGGCGAGGACGACTTCGGCATCTTCGAACGCGATGCCATGCTTGATCAGGTTCGACCGCGCCTTCGCCGGGTCCCACGTCGTGTCCACCCGACGGGAATATGCATGTTTATATGCATTCGGTCAACGCCAATGGCGGTCGCAAGCGCGTCCCGGTTCAGGGCTCGAGCCTAGGCCAATGACGGAGAACCCGGGGTCTGAGTCCGATGGGGTTACCGGGTCGAGCGCGATAGATCCCGCTGTAACGCGGCAGCCAGTCTTGGCGCAAGCCTGGGATACGTGTCGTTCGCGACGGCCTCCGCCCGCTCGGCGGCGAGTTGGGCCACCTCGGGGTGGGAGAAGATGTAGAACCGTTCGTTCCGGATGCCGTCGATCACCGCGCCCGCCACGTCCTCCGGGGACATGGCCGCGGGCAGTTGCCGCCCGTAGCGCGCCCGCAGCGCCGCGGCAGCGCCGGCCTCCGCGCGCTCGGGCGCCAGGTCGCCGGGGCGGTTGCGTGCCGCGTCGAGGACGCGCGTGTCGACGCCGCCCGGGCACAATACGGACACGCGGATGGGCGCGCCTTCTTCCTCGAGTTCCTGCGCGAGGGTCTCAGAGATCGCCAGTACGGCGTGCTTGCTCGCGTGGTACACGCCAACGAACGCGCGTGCGGCGAAAGCGGCCTCCGAGGCGGTGTTGACGATGTGGGCTCTTTATGTTATACACATCTCCGAGGACAGGAG
>VXNE01000104.1:2055-3956 GCA_009840715.1 Gammaproteobacteria bacterium | reverse complement strand
GACGAAGTTGACGTGGACGACCTTCTCGACGAGGCCCTCTTCCTTGATTTCTTCGCTGTATGCCATCTCGTTCTAGAACTCCAGCCCGCCTTCCCGGGCCGCATCCGCGAGCGCCTTCACCCGACCGTGGTACTTGTAGCCCGAGCGGTCGAACGCGACGCGGGTGACGCCGGCGCCCTTCGCCCGATCCGCGATCAGCGCACCCACCTTGCCGGCCGCCTCCGCGTTGCCCGTTCCGCCGTTCGCCCGCAACGACTCGTCCAGCGTCGAGGCCTGCGCCAGCACCCGGCTCCCGTCGGCGGAGATCACCTGGGCGTACATGTGCCGCGCCGAGCGGTACACGGTCAGCCGGGTTGCGCCGAGCTCGCGCATCTTCTTGCGCGCGCGCCGCGCACGGCGCAGGCGGGATGTCTTCTTGTCGCTCATGTCGTTTCGCGTGCCTGACCCGCTACTTCTTCTTGGCCTCTTTGCGCCGCACCCGCTCGTTCGCGTAGCGCACGCCCTTGCCCTTGTACGGCTCCGGCGGGCGGAAGCCGCGGATCTCGGCGGCCACCTGGCCGACGGCCTGCTTGTCGACGCCGCGTACCACGATCTCGGTCTGCGTCGGGGTCTCCGCTTCCACCCCGTCGGGGAGCGTGTACTCCACCGGATGGGAGAAGCCGAGCTGCAGGGTCACGGTGCGGCCCTTCGCCTGCGCCCGGTAGCCCACGCCGGAAAGCTGTAGCCGGCGCTCGAAGCCCTGGCTGACGCCGACGACCATGTTGTTCACCAGCGAACGGACCGTCCCGGCCATCGCGCGGGCGCGCCGGTCCTCGCGCGCCGCCGCGAAGGTCAGCACGCCGTCGGATCGCTCCACCGTCACGTCGCCCGTGAGGGCGAGTTGCAGGCTGCCGCGACTTCCCTTCACCGCGATCTCGCCGTCCGCGACCCGTACTTCGACCTCGTCGGGGACCGTCACGGGGCTGTTGGCTACGCGAGACACGCTAGAACACCGTACACAGCACTTCGCCGCCCACGCCCGACTGGCGCGCGGCCCGGTCCGTGATCACGCCCCGCGGGGTGCTCACCACCGCGACGCCCAGACCGCCGCGCACGCGGGGAATGTCCCGGCAACCGCGGTACACGCGCAGCCCCGGCCGGCTGACCCGCTTGAGTTCCTCGATCGCCGGTGCGCCGTTGTGGTACCTGAGGCTCACCGTGAGGGTGGGCCGGACGCCTTCGTCGACCGAGAAATCCTTGATGTAGCCCTCGTCGCGCAGCACGCCGCAGACGGCCGCCTTGAGCCTGGAACTCGGCATGCTGACGTTCCGGTGACGCGCCGCGAGGCCGTTCCGGATGCGGGTCAGGAGGTCGGCAAGGGGATCCTGCATGCTCATCGTTCTGTTCGTCCCAACTTCCGTTCCGCCCGACCTACCAGCTTGCCTTCAGCAGCCCCGGGACATCGCCCCGCATGGCCGCCTCGCGGAGCTTGTTGCGTCCGAGACCGAACTTCCGGTACACGCCCCGCGGACGGCCGGTCTGGCCGCAGCGCCGCTGCAGCCGCACCGGGCTCGCGTTGCGCGGCAGCTTCTGCAGCCGGACCTGCGCATCCCAGCGCTCGTCGTCCGACGCCTCGCGATCCGCGATGATCGCCTTGAGCGCCTCGCGTTTCGCCGCGTAGCGCGCCACCGTCTTCTCGCGCTTCTTCTCGCGCTCGCGCATGGAGACCTTGGCCATGATTGCTAGTTCCTGAACGGGAAACTGAAGGCCCGCAGCAGTTCGAGCCCTTCCTCGTCGGTCCGTGCCGACGTCGTGATCGCGATGTCGAGGCCGCGCACGGCGTCGACCTTGTCGTAGTCGATCTCGGGAAAGACGATCTGCTCCGACACCCCGAGCGAGTAGTTGCCGCGGCCGTCGAACGA
>VXNE01000104.1:0-2045 GCA_009840715.1 Gammaproteobacteria bacterium | reverse complement strand
CTTGGCGTCCCCGACCGGGTCAAAACGTAAGTCCCCCTAAAAACTTAGGTTGATGTGTCGTCGGCGTTCTACAGTCGGTTGATACCCGTAGAGGAAGTCCCGCATCCGGGGGATGGCGATGCCGATCAGGCGATCGACGAACTCGTACATCCGCTCCCGCCGCAGCGTCACCTTGCACCCCACCGGCCAGCCGGTCCGGATCTTGAACGCCGCTTCCGACTTGCGCGCCAGGGTGACGATCGCCTTCTGGCCGGCGATGAGCGTCAGGTCGGAGACGGCGTTGTCCATGATCTTGCGGTCGGCCACGGCCTCGCCCACGCCCATGTTGAGCGTCACCTTGAGGAGCCGCGGCGCCTGCATGGGCGTCCGGTAGGCGAACCGCTCCATCAGGGCGGGCCTGATCTCCTCGTCGTACCTTGCGTGCAGGTCGGTCATGGGTCGTTCACTCGCTACTCGCCGTCTACCAGGCTGCCATCGGACTTGAAGTAGCGGACGCGCCGTCCATCCTCCACCCGGATGCCGACCCGGTCCGGCCGGTCGCTTTCCTCGTTGTAGATCGCCACGTTCGAGACGTGGATCGGCGCCTCCCGCTCCAGGATGCCGCCCTGCTGGTTCGCCTGGGGATTCGCGCGCTGGTGTTTCTTCACCAGGTTCACGCCGGCGACGACCAGCCGGTCGTCGTCCAGCACGCGGACGACCTCCCCGCGCTTGCCCTTGTCACGACCGGCAATGACGATGACCTGGTCTTCCTGCCTGATCTTGCGCATGGCTCACAGGACCTCGGGCGCCAGCGAAATGATGCGCATGAAGTTCTCCGTGCGCAGTTCCCGCGTCACGGGACCGAAGATGCGGGTCCCGACCGGCTGCAGCTGCGGCGTCAGCAGGACGGCAGCGTTGCGGTCGAACCGGATGACGGAGCCGTCCGGGCGGCGTACGCCCTTGCGGGTCCGCACGACCACCGCTTCCATCACCTGGCCCTTGCGGACGCGGCCCCTGGGGATCGCCTCCTTGACGGCCACCTTGATCACGTCGCCCACGCCGGCGTAGCGGCGCCTCGATCCGCCGAGGACCTTGATGCACTGCACGCGCCGCGCACCGCTGTTGTCGGCGATGTCCAGCATGGTTTCCGCCTGGATCACGGGCTGCTCTCCTCTGCCGCAGGCGCTTCCTCTGCCGCAGGCGCTTCCTCTGCCGCAGGCGCTTCCTCCGCCGCAGGCGCTTCCTCCGCCGCAGGCGTGTCGTCGGCGGCCGACGCATCTTCTTCGGCCGGCGCCGCGGCCACGTCGCCGTCGTCCACGGCCGGCGAGGTCGCGCCGCGCGCCCGCAGACGCCACGACTTCTGCTTCGAGATCGGCCGCGTCTCGACGATCGTCACCTGGTCCCCCACGCGGCACTCGTTGTGCTCGTCGTGGGCGTGGATCTTCGAGCGACGCCGCAGGATCTTCCCGTACACCGGGTGCTTCACGCTGCGTTCGACGAGCACCGTGATGGTCTTGTCCCTGCGGTCGGAGATCACCGACCCGGACAGCGTCCGTGTGCTGGAGTGCGCCTTCACGGTCTCGCTCGCGTTATTCACTGTCGCCACTGTCGCCACCGTCACCACCGCCAACGTCGCCCCCGTCGTTCTCCCGCAGCTCCCGCAGTACCGTCTTGACACGCGCGATGTCCCGCCGCGCCTCCTTCAGGAGGTGCGTCTGCGGCAGGTGTTCGCTGCCGCGCTGCATCCGCAGGTTGAACTGCTCCCGCCGCAGGCGGACCAGTTCCTCCTGCAGCGCATCCGGTTCCATGTCCCTGAGTTCCGATGCCTTCATGTCGTCGCGTCCGTCGCGTCGCCGTTGCCGTCAGATTGCAGACCGCGACACGACCGCAGTCGAAAACGGCAGCTTCGCCGCGGCCAACTCGAAGGCGCGGCGGGCCACCTCCTCGGAGACGCCTTCCATCTCGTAGAGGATCCGTCCCGGCTTGATCTGCGCCACCCAGTACTCGACGCTGCCCTTGCCCTTGCCCTGGCGCACTTCGAGCGGCTTCTGGGTGATCGGCTTGTC
>VXNE01000511.1 GCA_009840715.1 Gammaproteobacteria bacterium | reverse complement strand
TCCCGGCGCTGGCGGCGGCGGGCTATCACGTCGTCGCCCCGGACCAGCGCGGCTACGGCGAGACCGATGCGCCGGAGGACATCGACGACTACAGCCAGTTGCACCTCGTTGGCGACATGGTGGGTCTCGTGGCGGCGCTCGGCGAGGAGCAGGCGGTGATCGTCGGCCACGACTGGGGCGCCCCCGTCGCCTGGAATGCTGCGATGTGGCGCCCGGACGTGTTCCGTGCGGTCGCGGCCCTCTCGGTGCCGGTGTCGGACCGGGGACCGGTCCCGCCCACCGCAATGATGAAGTCGATGTTCGGGGACCGCTTCTTCTACATCCTGTATTTCCAGACGCCGGGCGTCGCGGAGCACGAACTGCAGCACGACGTCCGCGCGACCATGCGGAAGTTCCTGTTCGGTGCGTCCGGGAACGCGCCGCGCGGCATGGGGGTGATGGATGCTCCGCCGCACCGGTCGGCGTTCATGCTCCCGCAGCTCGAAGACTGCGAGACCCTCCCGGACTGGCTGACGGAGGAAGACCTCGACTACTTCGCCGACACCTTCCGCAAGAGCGGCTTCCGGGGCGGGCTCAACTGGTACCGGAACATGGACCTGACCTGGGAGCTGTCCGCGCCGTTCCAGGGCCGGAAGATCGAGCAGCCGGCGCTTTTCGTCAGCGGGGACAGGGATCTGATCCGGAACAACCCGGGCTTCGAGGAGGCGATGCGGCAGGTGGCGACGAACCTCGTGGAGGTGGTGATGCTCCCGGGGATCGGCCACTGGACCCAGCAGGAGGCGCCGGAGAAGACAAACGCGGCGCTGATCTCGTTCCTCGACGGGCTCTGATCGCAAGTCCCTCAGTCCCCGGGATACTCGAACGGGGTCCGGTCGGCGAACCGCCCGAGCACATTCCCCGCGATGCGGGCGATGTCGTTGTCGTAACCGTTGTGCGACAGCGCGCCGGCGAACGAGATCGAGCCGGTTGCGAAGACGGCGCCGCCGCTCGCCGTCTCGTAGAACAGCATGTCCGCGCGTACGTCCGGGTCGTTCGGGTCTGGTTCGCTCGCCTCGTGCAGCTCCTCGATGACGCGGAGCATGCCGGGGCGGTGGTTCTCCGAACTCGCGATGACGACCGCGTGCCGGGGCGAGCCGAGAGCCGGGTCGTGGCGGTCGATCTCCTCCCCCGCGGCGCCGCCGCCCTGGGTGCCGTAGTCGCCGATCACGTCGACGCTCTCGACGCCTTCCATGGCGAACGCGACGCGCGGGTCGCGGGCGCCCTCGCGTAGCCGGTAGTACGTCCCGCCGTCGAACCCCTGGGCGGCGAACCCGACACCCGCCACGTGGTTGGGCGGTCGGCCGAGGCGGCGCCACAGGCCGCCGTACTCGCCGTTGAAGGAGTGGTAGTACTCGCCCGGTTCCGCCATCCACATCCGGGTGCCGCCCTCGGCGCGGCGCACCTCGATGACGGCCGGGTCGTCGGGGTCGAACGCGATGCGCCAATAGAACCCGTTGCCGCCCATGTACATGAGCCGACCGCCGTCCCGGAGGTACTCCTCGAGGCCGTCCAGCATGGCGGTCGAGTAGTACTCGGGGTGCGTTCCCGTGATGACCACCGCGTAGTCGGAAAGGAGCGCGGCGCCCTCGCGGTGCAGGTCCTCGTCGGTGACGACGTCGTAGTCCGCCCCGGTCCGTTCGAGCCAGGCGACGAGGTTCGTGTCCGCGTTGAACGACCACATCAACGTGCGCGGCTTCAGGTTCAGGACCGGTCGCCGCCGGGACGAGTACATCACGCCGGTGCCGTCGCCGTGGTACTCGTACATCGACTTGCCGACCTCGGGACGGGCCAGGAAGTACGCGTCGCTCGGCGTGCGGTTGCGCGAGAACGACAGGTACTGGTTGGCGTATGCCAGGTAGGTGGCGGTCGAAGCCAGGAACACCACCGGCGCCCGCCGCGCGCCGGGTGCGGGGCGCACGAAGAACACGGCGTGGTCTTCGCTGGTTTCGGTGGTCAGCCGCACGGCGTAGAGGCCGCTCGGCAGGTCCGCGGGAACGTCCCACTCGATGTCCGGTTCCCAGCCCGCGTCCGTGATGTCGTCGTCGTGGAAGTGGATGGCGGCGTACTGGGCCGGGTCGTCGTTCCAGTTCTGCGTCGAGCCGTCCCACCGGGCGCCCTTGACGGCGCGGGCGGGGTGCTGGTGGATCGTGGCTTCGAACGTGCCGGTGCTGTCGGGGAGCGCCTTCGCGGCCATGTCCCGGCTGAAATCCCAGGCGGCGACGGTCCGTCCATGCTCCTCGAACCGTGGCGCCTCGATGCGGCCGTTGAAACCGGCGACGCCGTCGCGCGCGGCGAGGTACCAGTCGCCCGCGGAAGTCGTGGCCGTGAAAGATGCGCTCGCGGAGCATTCGCGGGACGCCGGCTCGGCCGGCGTCAGCCCGCGAGTGGTACACGACAGCACCGTCTCCGTGGCCGTCCCGACGATGCGCACGCGGTGCCAGCGGTCCTTCGAGACCGGTTCGGACAGGCGTATCTCCCCGGTAGCGTGCGTCAGCACGAGATGCCCGTCCACGGTCTCGAGGGTGATCCCGGGCCCCGAGAGAATCGTCTGGCGCGGCCGGTCGGGTGTGGTCGGCATGAGATCGCACGCGAAGGACACCGCATCGAAACCGGGCAATCCATGCAGACAGGCGAACGAGCCGGGCTGGATCGGCTGTTCACGGGCCGGGTATTCGCCGTTCAGCGCGGCGTCCAGCTCGTGTTCCAGGAAACCCGTGCCCCGGGGCCGGTCGTCGCCGCAGACGAGGTGAACCAGTTGCGCCTTGAAGCGGTCGCCGACGTGACACGTGACCATCACCCGCAGCCGGTCCCCGGCGGTGACGGACAGGGGGTCGACGTAGGAGGCGATCGTCTTGGGATCCATGGGCCAGTCCTGCAGGCGCGCGGCGGCGTCGGGATGATATGGCATTGGTTCCGCGTCCCGATGGACCGGGCGCGGCGGCTCGCATACGCTCGGGTCCCGTCGCGGCCTTCAGAGCGTTCTACTTCACCCCTCTGGTATCGGCCGTGAAAGACAGGAGGAATTCATGCCCAAGACCATATCCAGCGTGATGAAAATCAACATCCGTGCCCGCTCGAAGGATCGGATCAACCTGCTGCTCAAGGACATGCTCGGTGGCGAACCAGGACCCGACCGCGGCGCCAACACCATTGGCGATTTCGAAGGCGCGTTCATAAACGTCGGAGGCGTGGTCTTCGATGTCATGGTGCCTACCGACCCGAATGGTGGTCTGGCGAAGGTCATCGATAGACATGGGGAGGGGATCGATTCGATCTGCTTTGCCGTTGAAGACATGGACTACACCAGGAACGTCCTCGCGGAGCATGGAATAGAGTTCGCCCGGTATCGGGAGTTCAACGGCAATCGAATCGCGTTCGTCCACCCGAGGGACGCCAGCGGAATCTCGCTGGAGTTTATCCAGCAGCCGGAAGAAGGAGCGGGGAGCGAGGGAGGACCCTGAGATGCCCGTCGGAACGACGATTGCCATCACCGGGGCAGGCAGCGGCCTCGGCAAAGCCTGGTCCAGGGGTTTCCTCGCGGATGGCGCCAGCGTGATCGCTGCCGATGTGAACCCTGCCGGACTGACGGAACTTGAGGCGCTCGGAGCCGTTGCCGTTGTCTGTGACGTCGCCGATGAGGCGGCCGTACAGGCCATGATCGCAGCGGCGGTCGAGCACACGGGCCGACTCGACGCGCTATTCAACAATGCAGGGTTCGGGATGAACCGTCCGTTTTCGGATGTGCCGGCCGGTGAGTTCGAGCGACACGTTGAAGTCCACCTCTACGGCATGATCTACGGCATGCGGCATGCGCTGCCCGTCATGCAGCGCCAGGGCAGCGGCAGGATCATCAACACCATCTCCCGCGCTGCCGAGTTCGCCGCGCCACGGAACGCTGCCTATGCAGCAGCCAAGGCGGGAATG
>VXNE01000265.1:2733-3972 GCA_009840715.1 Gammaproteobacteria bacterium | reverse complement strand
CATTTGAAGCCCTTAGCCCCCCCATGAGAAGCCCTTAGCCCCCAATGAAGAGAACCCTGCCCTTCGAGTCCATCTACCAGGTCGTCGCCCTGTTCGTCGCGATCATCGTCGTGCACCTCGTCTACGTCACCGTGGTGCGGCCGAACGCGGACGCCATCCTCGCCGTCCGCGCGGAACAGGCGGCGGCGGGCGAGCCGGTGGGCACGGAGCGCTCGCTGTACGTCGTGCTGCGGGACTACGAACAGGAGTCGTGTTTCATTCTCGGGCTGTGGGCGATCGCCATCATCGGCTTCAAGGCGCGGAACTCGCTCAGGGAGCGGCGGCTGCTCGACGCCGAGATCACCCACGTCGGCGAAGGCATGAGCATCCTCCCGGAGGACACCCGGGAGTACGCCCGTCCGGTCCAGGCGCTGCCCGTGGAGACGCAGAACCAGCTCCTGCCGCGCGCCCTGCTCGCGGCTCTGCAGCGGTTCGCCTCGACGCGCAACGTCCACGACGTCTCCGAAGCCGTGCGTCAGGTCTGCGACGCCGAGTCCGACCGCCTCGACAGCGAACTCGCCATGGTGCGCTACATCACCTGGGCGATCCCCTCCATCGGCTTCATCGGCACGGTGCGGGGCATCGGCGACGCGCTCAGCCAGGCGTACGAAGCCGTCGGCGGCAACATCGCCGGGGTCACCGAGAGCCTGGGCGTGGCGTTCAACTCGACGTTCGTGGCGCTGGTGATCAGCATCCTGATCCGCTTCCTCGTCGACCAGGTCCAGCTCGTGCAGGAACGGCTCGTGCTCGACATCCAGAACTACTGCGACCGGCGCCTCATCCGGCACATGCAGGTCCGCTGATCGTGTGGGTTCTCGAACTCAACGACGCCGAGATCACCCTGTCCCGCGACGGGACCGTCGCCTACCAGGAACCCGGCATCGCCTCCCTCGCGGGCCGCATCCCCGTCTTCGGCAACGACGCGCTCGCCACCGCGCGCCTCGACCCGCGGCGCTCGGAGAACCAGTACTTCGCGCGCATGAACGGCGAGCCTGTCCACGCAACGGCCCCCGGGGTGGCGAACCAGGCCGACCTCGTCTACCGCCACCTTCGCCAGATCGCCGCTGTCGCCGACCTCGACGGAGCGGCCGTCCACCTGGTCGTGGGGGGGGGGGGGGGCGCGCCCCGCCCGGGGGGGTGGTGGGGGGGTGCGCCTGAAACGAGGGGCGGTGATGCGAAGAGGAGCCAGCCGGACGGTGG
>VXNE01000265.1:0-2723 GCA_009840715.1 Gammaproteobacteria bacterium | reverse complement strand
GTGGCGAACCAGGCCGACCACGTCACCCGCCACCTGAGCCAGAGCGCAGCTGTCGACGACCTCGACGGAGCGGCTGTCAACGTGGTCGTGCCGAGCAACAGCACGCCCGATCAGCTCGGGTTGTTGCTCGGCATCGCCCAGGAAGCGGGGCTCGAAGTCGCCTCGCTCCTCGACGCGGCGGTGGCCGCCGCGTGCACCGCGTCGCTGCCGGCGGAAGCACGCCTCCTCGACGTCTCCCTGCATCGCGCCTCCGTAGCGACCCTCGTGTGCGAGTCGACGGTGCGCCGCGTCGGCGCCGAAGAGATCGCGGAGGCGGGTCTGCTGCGCCTGCTGGAGGGCTGGGTGGATGCGGTGGCCGACCGTTTCGTCGCCGAGACCCGCTTCGACCCGTTGAGCATCGCGGCGACGGAGCAGCAGGTGTTCGACCAGGTCTACGCCGCCGTCGCGAGAGCGTCGAACGGCGCGCCGGCCGAGCTGACGGTCGAGGTGGCGCATCGCGGGGACACCCGCACCGTGGACCTCCCGCTGTCCGTGCTCGCAGCAAAGTCCGCTCAGCGTTACGAAGTCCTCGCCCAGCACATCGGCGGGCCGACGACCCTCGCGCTCACGCGCCGCGCGCAACGGCTGCCGGGCCTCACGTCCCTGCTCGAAGGGGTCGGCCACACGGTGGTGCGGCTCGACATCGAGGCGTCCCGCACCGGTGTCCGGGCGTCCGCGGACACCCTCGAGGCGGGGGACGGCGTCAGTTTCGTGTCCGCCGTGCCGACGCCGGATCGCGTGGCCCCGGCTCCAGCCACCGAAACCCCAGCCGGCACGCACATCCTGTGCGGCGCCGTCGCCGTGCCGCTCGGCGACCGGTTCGACGCCGCCAAGCACCCGGCGGCGGGCGATCTCGGCGCGGCGTTCCACATCGAGCGGCGGGAGGACGGTCACCACGTCCTGCGCAAAGGCGAGATCCCCGTATCGCTGAACGGCAAACCCGTGGCGGGAGAGGCCACGGTCGAACCGGGCGCGGTGATCGAGTCCGGCGGGCGGGCGTTCCGCATCGTGCGGGTGATCGAGGACTGAAGGCATGGCCAGGAGACGCCGCTTCAACGCGTTCTCGCTCTCCTTCCTGGACGTCATGTCCTGCGGCTTCGGCGCGGTCGTCCTGATCTTCCTTATTATCGAGCACTCGACCGACGACGACGTGCGCGCGGTGAGCCGCGACCTCCTCGCGGAGATCCGGCTGCTCGACTACGAGATCGAGACCGGGCGTCCGGACCTCACGGTGCTGCAGGAGCGCATCGAGGAAATCAAGCGCCAGATCGCGGAGGCGCGGCGGGCCCGGATGACGATCATCGAGGACGCCGAACGCAAGGAGGACGAACTCGACGACCTCGAGGCGCTCACCATCGCCGCACGCGAGAGCCTGGAAGAGCTCAAGACGGACGTTGAGACCCGCGAGGAAGAGGTCGAGCGATTGCGCGCCATCGAGGAAGAGAACGCCGGACGCTCGGCGATCTTCATCGAGGGCGAAGGAGACCGCCAGTACCTGACGGGCCTGTTCGTCGGCGGGTCGCACATCCTCATCGCCCTCGACGCATCGGCGAGCATGCTCGATGCGAGCATCGTCAACGTCATCCGCCGCCGCAACATGCCGGTCGAGCGCCAGCTGCAGTCGCCCAAGTGGCAGCGGGCGGTGCGCACGGTGGAGTGGCTGACGGCCCAGGTGCCGATCGACAGCCGGTTCCAGATCGTACGCTTCAACACCGCGGTCGAGTCCGCGCTCCCTTCCGAAGCGTGGTACGACACCACGGACGCGAACGTCATGTCCGACGCCATCGAGGCGCTCGGCCAGACGCCGCCGGTCGGCGGCACCAGCCTCGAGAACCTGTTCGACGCCATGGGCCGAATGGATCCGGCGCCGGACAACGTCTTCCTGATTGTCGACAGCCTGCCCACCCAGGGCGCGAGCGCTCCCCGGCGCGCGACGGTCACCGGGCGCCAGCGGATGTCGCACTACGGCGACGCGTTGAAGCGGCTGCCCCCGGGCGTCCCCTTCAACGTCATCATGTTCCCCATGGAGGGCGACCCGCTGGCGCCGGCGGCCTACTGGTCCCTGGCGCAGAACACGGGCGGCGTGTACATGTCCCCCTCCGAGGACTGGCCGTGAAGACCCGCACGCGACGCGAGGTGGAGGAGTTCAGCCTGTCCTTCCTCGACGTCATCTGCTGCGGTTTCGGCGCCATCGTGCTGCTGCTCATCATCACCAAGACGGTTGACCCCATGGCCCTGGAACTCGTGAGCGTCGATCTCGACGGACAGGTCGCCGCCAGGCGCGAATCGGCCCACCAGATCCGCGGCGAGATCCAGGTGCTCGAGCGGCAGATGTCCGACGAGCAGCGGCAGCTCGAGGAGGACCTGCGCGAGCTGGCCCGCGCCCGGCGCGAACTCTCGGAGATCCTGGGCGAGTTCGCCACCACCTCCGAGGAAGCCGACATCCAGGCGGTGGAGCGCAGCCGTCTCGCCGCGGCGCGCCAGACGCTGACCGATGAGATGACGCGCCTGCTCGGCGCCGGCTTCGAACGCCAGGACAACGTGGTGGGCGGCATCACCGTCGACTCCGAGTACATCATCTTCGTCATCGACACGTCCGGCAGCATGCAGCGCTTCGCGTGGGGTTCCGTGGTGCGCAAACTCGGCGAGACCCTCGCGATCTACCCCGAGGTCAAGGGCATCCA
>VXNE01000098.1 GCA_009840715.1 Gammaproteobacteria bacterium | reverse complement strand
CCATCATCGTGTCCACCTCGATCACCACGCCGAGTGCGGCACCGGAGGACGCCGCACCCCGCGCGAGGAGCGCCACCTGCACGTCGGAGTCCACGGCCACGGTCGTCTCCACGCGCCCGGCGAGTGCTACGAGGCGGCGGATCTTGGCCGGATCGACCACCTGGTTCGCGATCAGGACGTTGCCGGCCCCCGCTTCCACGAACACCTCCGCCTCGGAGACCTTGGCCGCGCAGACGCCCCCCACCGTGCCTCCCGCGGCGACCTGCATCGCGAGGATCTCCGGAGCCTTGTGGTTCTTGCCGTGCGGTCGCAGCCGGATCGCTTTTTCCGCCTCCCCGGACTCCCCGCAATAGTGCCGCGCGATGACGCCGATGTTGTGCTCGAGCGCGTCGAGGTCGACGACGAGCACGGGCGTCTCGAGCTCGAGGACGGGCGTACCGATCAAAACGCGCCTCTCCCCGACACCTGCCAGACGGCCTCGAGGACGCCGGCGCGCACCGCGTAGGCCTGGTCGTGCAGCGCAAACACGGTCGCGACGTCCGCGGGCACGAACCGCAGCCAGTCGCCGATCTCGAGTGCACGCTCGGCCGGGTCGAACAGGACGACGCCGTGCTCCGCGCTGCCGGCGTGCGCGCGCCATTCCGGATGACCGGCCACCGTGGGATCGCCGAAATCCCGCCCCACGGCCTTCTGCCCGCAGTCCGTGATGGCGCGCCCCGGCTCGGGAACGCTGGTGACCCGCGTCGAGACGCTGACGGCCTGCGCCAGCGCGTCGTCCTCCCACACGGGGACGTCTTCCTCGAATACGAGCCTGGCGGTAGCCGCCAGCGCCGCCGCCCGGCGGCGGGCCTGTTCCGTCACCAGGGGGCGCAGGATGCGAATGTCCTCGAACCCCGCCGCCGCGAAGACCTCCGCCTCGGCGACGCTTCGCACGGCGATGCCGGCCACGCGCGGATCCGCCACTTGGTGTCGCGCCAGGGCCGGCGTCCCGTGGACCCACACCGCCGCCCGAACAGTCCCATCCATCGCCGATCCGGCCGTATCGAGCCGGCCGAGGTCCACGACCAGGGCCGGCGTGTCGAGTTCCTTCACGCCCATGCCGACGGGCCTTGCTATCGGTCGCTGCACGACGACTCAACTCCCCACTCTTGCCACGCCGCTCGCGGGCAGCCACCCCTGCGTACCGTCCGCGAGGGCGGCCCGCACCCAGGTCGCCCGCTCCTCCAGCACCGCGAGTTCGGTCCCGGAGGGTAACGGATTGCCGAACGCCGGGGGCGCGCCCACGCTGTCGGCCGAGCGGAGGACGGCTCCGTCCGCCAGCAGCACGGCAGCGCCCGACGTTTCCGTCGAGAGTAGGGCCGACCCCGTCGCGGTCACCCAAACGACGAACGGGACGACCGCCAACCGGCGCAGCGTCCGCGCGCGCCGCCGGGACCAGGGGATCGCGAGCGCTACCGCCAATGCAAAGGCCCCGGCGCCCACCCAGTGCCGTTGCGCGACCGACAGGCGGCCGCGCCAGAAGAGCAGCGAGTCGAGCGCACCTCCCGCCGCCGGCCGCGGCAGCCAGATGGGCCCCCGGTCACGCACCCATGCGAGGTTCCTGACCGCGCGCTCGTTGCCGGGGTCAACCGCCAGCGCCCGCCGCCAGGCGAGTACGGCGCGTCCGCGATCCCCGGCGCCGAGGGCAGCGTTGCCCCAGTCGACCAGCAGGTCCGGCGCGTCGGGCCGCGCGGCCGCTATGGCCCGGAAGCTGCGCTCGGCCTCCGCGAACAGGCGCGTCCGCCGCACGCGGTCCGCCTCGGCGAGAGCCGTGCCGTAAGTCGCGCGCGCCTGCTCGAGGGCGCTCCCGGACGCCTCGGACCGCGCTTGCGCAGGCCCGGAGGACACCAGGCACAGAGCGGCCCCGACGGTCATCGCCAACCCGGCGGCGGCGCCCGGACGTTCGCGGCCGGCCCGCAACTCCCGGACGATCTCCCGCACGGTGGCGATGGTCTCCGCGTCAAGGGGAGCGCTTCCGGCATTCGGGTCGAAGGAGGTCGTCTCGAGCCGTTCGGCCAGTGCGCCGTCGATGGCGTTTTCCCGTCCAGCCGCGGCGGCCAAAGTGCGGAGTGCGCGCAGCACCCGTGGCGCCGCCTCCCGCGCCGGTGCGCCCGAGCCG
This sequence comes from Gammaproteobacteria bacterium, assembly GCA_009840715.1. Lineage (GTDB taxonomy): Bacteria > Pseudomonadota > Gammaproteobacteria > Pseudomonadales > Azotimanducaceae > VXNE01. The sequence continues at coordinate 1,839 of VXNE01000098.1, read as the reverse complement.
AGTTCGGCCTCCACCGCCCGGCGCGCGCGCGCGACTTCCCTGCCCCGCCGGCGCCGGCCCGACGTGCGCATCCACGCGAAGTGCAGGGCAGCGCCGAGCAGTGGCAGCAGGTACAGCAGCGCGATGGGCACACGCAACGCCTGCGCGCCCCAGGCCGGAGCCAGCGTCAGCGCCGGCGCGCTCAGGGACATGTCCGCGCCGACCAGCGAGCCCGTCGGTGGGGCCGCCGACGGGCTCGTCGCCCGGGCGCCCGCACCGACCTCCACCGGCGCACGCGAAGCCGTCACGTCGGCGGCGCCGATCACGTCGCCCGCCCGCACCGCGAGGGCCACCGGACGGCTTCGGACCGTGGCGTAGGCGCCGGCCACGGGGTCGAAGTAGCTGAGCGCCACCGGCGGAATCTCGCTGGCCTCGACGCTGCGCACCCGGACCGTGACGTCGAACGTCTTGGCGTTCGCTGCCTCGTCCACCACGCCGAAGGGCGGCGTGTCCGGCACGGAGAAGTACTCCGGCGGCAGGCCGCCGCTGCCGTCGAGGGGCGGCAGGCTGAGGCCGTCGAGGTCGCCGTCTCCCCGCACGACGACGGTCAGTGCGATCGGATCGCCGACCTGCACCACGCTGCGGCTCGCCGCGACATCGATCGAGAACCCGGTGCCGATCGCGTTGACGAAGTCCGGCGGGCGGCCCGCCGCCGGCAACGCCCGCACCACCAGCCGGCGCCGCTCTCCCCGCGCCGCGAAGCGCGCCGTGCGCGCCCGCCGGAAGCCGAACGTGTCGCGGTAGGTGCCGGACTGCAGGCGCGCCGCGACGCGGACCGGGGCCAGGTCCAGGGTGCCGGGGCGACCCGCGCTGACGCGGGCGGGGAAGCGCAGGCGCGTGTAGCTGACCCCGTCCTCGACGACGGTGTCGCGTTGCATGGGCAGTTCGACTTCGCCCGTGCCGGCGGGGAGGGTCACGGTCCGGCCGCCGTCCGGCGGCGTCTCGAAACGCAGGTGCTCGACATCGAACAGCGGCACGACGAATTCGTAGCTCTCCACGTCCCGCGCGATGCGCCACTCCACCGCGGCCTCGAACGTCTCCCCCACCCAGACGGGACGGTCCGGGAGCAGCATGCGCACGAACATGTCCGTTGCCTGTTCGACGTCCGTCGCCTCGAACGACGCGGCCCGGCTGACCGCCTCCCGGATACCCTGCGCGACGGTCAGCGGCGGTACCGCGTAGCGGCCCGCCCGGTCCGGCTGGACCCGCCAGCGGTAGACGAAAGTGACGTCCGTCCACTCCGCACGCTCGCCGTTCACGATCTGGATCTGCCGGGAGACGTTCGGACTCATCCCGAGGTACGTCACCGTGCAGCCCTCGATGGCGAGCTCCGGGGCGGCGGGCTCCGGCTCCTCTTCAAACCCGGACGCGGAAAGGGACAGCACGAAGGGGAGACCGGCGTGGATCTCCTCGGTATCGACCTCTAGCCGGAGCGACTGCGCGGACGCGCCGATGCAGCCGAGCGCCAGTCCCGCGATGGCCAGTGCCCGCGCCTTCACCAGTCCTTCTCCACGGGCTCCGGCCGTCCCGCGTCCTGGCGTTCGCGTTGCCGTTGCGCGTCGCGGTCGCGGATGGCCTGCAATCGGCGCAGCGCCTGGCGTTGGGAAATCCGCTCCGGGTCGTCCTGCTGCTGGGCCTGTCCCGCCTGGGCGGTAGCCTGCTGCGGCTCGCCATCGCCGTCGCCGTCCCGCGGGGGTTGCAGTAGCCGGATCGCGTTCTCGACGTGTTCCATGGCGGCGCGCTGGTCCGCGAGCGCCGGCTCGAGGTCCGGCGACATCGACGCGGCGCGCTGTACGGCAT
>VXNE01000207.1 GCA_009840715.1 Gammaproteobacteria bacterium | reverse complement strand
AGCACGCAGATGCGGTCGGCGTGGCGCACCGTGGAGAAGCGGTGCGAGATCAGGATCGTCGTGACGTCCCGCGTCGCCGCCAGGATGCGGTCGAATATTTCGGCCTCACCCCGGACATCGAGCTGCGCGGTCGGCTCGTCGAGGAGGACGACCCCCGCGCCCTGCCGCACCGCTGCCAGCGCCCTGGCGAGCGCCACGCGCTGCCATTGCCCGCCCGACAGGTCCGTGCCGCCGTCGTAGCCGCGCGCCAGGACCGTGTCGAGGTCCGCCAGCCCCGCCGCGCCGGATTCCTCGACCGCCTCCCGCACGACCTCGTCGGGTGCGCCGGCCGGGGCGACGTTGTCGCGCAGCGGCAGTTCGAAACGCACGAAGTCCTGGAACACCGCCGTCACGCGCTCGCGCCACGAGTCGATTCCGATCTCCCTCAGGTCGGCGCCGTCGACCTCGATCACACCCTCCTGTTGCTCGTACAGGCGGCAAAGCAGCTTCGCGAGCGTCGTCTTGCCCGCGCCGTTCTGGCCCACGATGGCGAGGGAGGACCCCGCGGGGATGGCTAGATCGAAACCGTCGAGCACCACCTGCCCGGTGGACGGGTACGCGAACTTCACGTCGCGGAAGCGGATTTCGCGTGCCGGCATGTCCTGCGCCTGCGCCACACCGGTCGTCAACGCGCCGGCATCGGCCATCGACTCACGCAGACGCAGCACGGCCGCCGCCGGCGCGGACGCCCCATCGAGCGCCCAGGACAGGCCGCCGAAGGCGATCATGCTGGTGGCGAACGCGGCGGCGGCAAAAGTGACCATCGCATCGAGTTCCAGCGCACCCGCGGTCGCGTCGACCGCCATCGACCAGAACACGAGGACGTTCGCGGCGAGCACCACGGCCAGGCTTGTCGCGGCCGGCCGCTGGGGCAGGTTGGTGGGGTCCCAGCGCAGGTCGTGGAGCTGCTTGCGATGGCGACGGAAGCGGTCGACGATCCAGCCACCGAGGCCGAAGAGGCGCAGTTCCTTCGACGAGGGCGCATCGACCGCGAGCCGATAGGCGTAGTCCGCGTGCCGCTGCGCTTCGCGCACTTCATCCGTGTTGCGATCCCGCCACACCCCGCTCTCGCGCAGCAGCCAGTGGGTCAGCAGCCACGCGCCGCCGAGCAGCAGCGGCGCCCACCACGAGTACGCCGCGAGTACGGCCGCCGAGGTGAGCCCCGCGAGCAGTTCCACGAGACCCGCGGCGATGAAGTCCATCGAGATCGACAGCGGCGGACCGCTGATGCCGAGGTCGAAATCCCGCGCCATCGTCAGGTCGTTGGTGAGTTCCGGATCCTCCAGGTGCCCCATGCCGGGCGGCGTGACGCAGGCCACGGTGAGGCGGTCGTAGAGCCATGCCGCCGTGGCGCTGCCGAGGTTGGCGCTCACCGCCTGGTGAAGCGGCGCGAGCACCTGCAGCAGCACGAAGACCGTGCCCACCAGGGCAAGCGGAGGCACCAGGTTCTCGCCCGCCTCCACGGCCCCGACGAGCAGGCCCATGGCGATGGCGAAGAGCGCCGGGAGCGTGCCGCGCACGACGAGCAGCGTCCACCAGAGCGCCGCCAGGAGGGGGTGGGCGCGCGGCAGCACCGTCAGGAACTTCCATTCCTGACGGGAGGTCAGGCGGGCGAGCATCGCGGAACCGTGGCCTATCGGCCGCGCGAGGTCAAGGTCCGGAGAGCGGCCCGATCACCGCTTCGGCGAACTCGTGCAGCATCGCCATCTCCTGCTCCTGCTCGAACCAGCCGACGTGGTGCCAAAGGAAGAACTCGCTGATGCCGAACGTATCGTGCAAACGCCCGACGTGGTCGAGGACTTCCTGGCGGGAGCCCATCCAGAGCCGGCCCATCGGGACCGTGTAGGGCGGCGCGTTGTAGGCGAAGTTGAAGAGCCATTCGAAGCCCTCGTAGAGGTCCCGCGTCTCGGCCGGCGTGCGGCCCATCACCAGGTGGCCGCCGAGCGCCAGCATGTCGTCGGGACCGATGTCCCGCCCATGATCGCGAGCTTCCTGGAGGCAGACATCCAGCGTCAGCGGGATGAAGTGCTCCTTCTCCTCGTTGAACATGCCCATCATCTTGCCGCCTTCCCGGGCCCAGAACTTCGCGGTCCCCATGCTGTAGCTGAACGGGGCATAGACCGGGGGGTACGGATCGTCCTGGAGCGGTCTCGGGACGATGCCGATCTCCTTGAGGCGCCCGTCCGCCGTGACGGAGTCGGGAGACCAGGCGCTCGTCGGATTGAACTCCCAGGGCATGTCTGGGGGCGCCTGCCAGAACTCCCCCTGGAGCGACACGGTCTCCTCGGTCCAGAGCGCCTTCACCAACCGCCAGTTCTCCTCGAACGCGCGGCGGTTGCGCAGGTCGGCCTCCGACTTGTCCGAGTGGGTGGAGGTGATCCCGAGATGCTGGCCGAAAGTACCGGTCCAGCGCGGCGTATTGCCGCGGGAGAAGCCGGCGAACATGCGGCCCCCGGTGAAATGGTCGAGCATCGCCAGATTCTCCGCCAACTGGATAGGGTTGACGGCGGTGAGGTTCATGCCGAGCTGGCCGACCCGCATGCGCTCGGTGTGCTGGGCGATGAAATAGTCCCAGAACAGTGGGTTGGTGGTCGTCTCGATCCCCTCGACCTGCAGGTGCTGCTCCGTCAGGCAGAAGCCCGTGTAACCGACGGACTCGGCGAACCGCATCTGCGTCTTCATGTTCGCCATCAGCGCCTGGAAGCGTGCCGGATCCGAACCGGCCCGGCCGACCTCCTCGCCCCGAGAGCGCATGTACGGGATCGCGAGAATCACGAACTGCATGGGGAAGTCTCTCTGCGAGCGCTCCACAGCGCCTGATCGTTATCGTTCGGAGCCGCCCTACGCGGCGCCACCGGCCCCGTCCTCCACGTAGTCCAGCACGCTCCGCTGGAAGTGCGTGATCGGCCCCTCCGCGCCCGGCCCGTCGGCGAGCGGGCCCACCTCGAACTTCGGCGAGTGCAGGTTGCGCTGGATTTTCTCGCAGATCCACATGTCCTCGATCTGAAAGTCGCCGGACTCCAGGGGATGAGTTGCGAAATCGCCGAGGCGCACCACCCGGGGCGCCCTGGAGACGTCGAAACGTCCCCGCGAACCCTCGGGCGCCCAGCTCATGGAACGCATCCGCGTGGTGTCCGGATCGACTGGTTCGAGGATCGACACGGAGAAGCCCCAGGGGTTCGGCGTGAAGATGGTGAGCGGGAACAGCATGACCACCCCGGGATACGTGGGGGATTCGTGCCCGGGGAGTCGTCGGGCGCCGGCCCCGTCGACCAGTTGCTCGGTCAGCACGCTGTTCGACAGCGGCGGTCCCTCCCGCTCCGTTGAGTACCACACGGCGTGGCGACCGACCCGGCGCCACACGTTCCGGTCCGGGTAAAGCGGACCCAGCGTGCGGTCGTGGAGGTAGCCCAGGTGATAGCCATCGACTGCGTTCTCGTAGAACACCTTCCAGTTGCAGCGCATCTCGTAGACGGCCTCGCCGGCGAAGGTGAGGCTGCCGTCGCCGAGGTCGTGCGGCCAGGCGTGTGCGTCCATCCCCGCGATCCAGGCGTCGAAGGACTCCGGCGGCTCCGGATGCGGATTCACGTAGACCATGCCCCGGTACACGCCCACCGACGCCGGATGGAGCGACAGGCGCTCCCTTGGGACCGAACCAAAACACGCGTCCTCGTCCGGAACCGCGCGCAGGGACCCGGACATGGCGTATGTCCAGCGGTGGTAGGGACAGCGGATGACCTTGCCAACGTTGCCCTTCCCCTCTACCACTTCGCAGCCCCGGTGCCGGCAGACATTGTGAAAGGCCCGTAGGTCCCCGGCGTCGTCGCGCAGGACGAAGAGCTGCTGGTCGAGGATGCGCGTCGTCAGGTAGTCCCCCGGCTCGGCGACGTCCCCCACGAGGCCCGCCCACACCCAGCAGCGGTCGAACAGCGCCCCCCGTTAGCGCTCGAGCCCCGCCGCGGCGAGGTTGGACTGCCTGGG
>VXNE01000376.1 GCA_009840715.1 Gammaproteobacteria bacterium | reverse complement strand
AGCAGCTGACTGTTAATCAGCGGGTCGCTGGTTCGAGCCCAGCAGGCGGAGCCAATCAAATCAAACTCACGCCGGACGCTCACTCTCGTAGAGAATCAGGTCGTCCAGCTGGACGTTCAGAACGCGCGCGATAGCCGCCAACGTCCTCGTCGAGCCCTGCCGCCGTCCTCGTACAATCTGCGACAGATAGGTCGGGTGGATGCCGACCTTCTCCGCGACGTGTCGCTGCCGCATGCCCCGGTGCCGGCAGAACACCGCGATCGGGTGCTCGCCGTCGAGCAGGGCGTGCACGACTTCCACCGGAAAGGACTCCTCGTCGGACGCCCTGGCGAGGTCATACAGCTCCTCATCCGTCAACGCCTCCTCGGCTTGGCGGGTGCCCGCCAGGCGTTCGAATTCTCGCCACGGCAAGACGGCGAACGCCGGCTGGCCGGCATCGTCTCGAATGATCTGTGGTTTGTTCATTGCGTGCGTCCTATTGCCTGTACGCTCGTCCGCGCGGGGCGATTCGCAGGATGGTGATGTGCTGTCGCTTGTCGTCGCGTTCGAAGACGATGCGCATGCCTCCGATCCGCAACCGGTAACCCGGTCGCCCCTGCAACGCCTTGACGTCGACATCGGGACAACCCGGGTTCTCCGCGAGCTTCTGCAATCGTTCGAGAACGTGCTCACCCTCCTCACGCGGCAACCTGACCAGAGCCTTCATGGCTTGCCGCTTGAACGAGAGGTCATAGCTCACGCGCTAGACCATAGCAGATAGCCTGTCAGTTCAGAAGCGTATTGCTATGTACGCGGCCCCGCAGCCCACGACGAGGGCGTCGGTCAAACCTGTCGTTGATCTCGTACCCGAGTCCGACATCGAGTTCCCAGTATGATGTCGCCGAAAGTCTATGGGGGGCTGACGGCATGGACTTCACGCAGATGTTCGAGGACTGGCGGCGGATCGTGGCGCGTTCGGTCCTGGTGTTCCACATCGTGTGCGCCGCGATGGGGCTGATCGTGCTGCTCGGCGTGATCTCGATCCCCTTCATGGGGGACCCGTCCCCGGGCGGCGCCGCCCTCGCCTCGGCAGCCGTCGCCGGGCTGCTCTGCGGGCTTGCGTCGTGTGCGCTCGGAGGTGGAGTGCGCTACGCGGTCTACGGCGATTTCAGGCTGTTGCCGAGCCGGAGCTTCCGCGACTACTTCTCCGGGGACGACGACGGTCGCGAGGAGGCGGCCCACGTGGCGCCGCCGCTTCCGGCACGCACTCAGCGCGGCTCCGACGACGATCTGGTCGATCGGGCCCGCGAGTCCGTTACGGGCGGCGACCTGGACGGTTTCCAGGACGTCTTCAACCGGCTCCAGGCCAGCCCGGCGATTCCCGCGGGCGAGATCTCCGAAGAGCTGGCGCCGCGCATTCGCGACTTGGGTCTCGAGCGCAACTGCCGCGAGCTCTGGGAGCAGGGCTACACCGTACTCGAGGACGTCGCGCCGCCGGAATACTGGCGCGATCTGCGGGCGACCATCCTCAAGGCCGCTGCCGCTGACCCCGGCGCGAGGGCTGGATCCATGGGCTCCACCTTGATGCAAAAGTATCCGGTCGTCGCCGAAGCTGCGATCAACCCGAAGATGATGGCGCTCGCGGAGTTCTCGGTGGGCGCCGGGTTCATCCTCAGCAACGTTGCCTCGTCCATCCGCAGAAAGGGGGACCGGAACATCGGGCTGCACTGCGATCAGGTTTGGCACCCCGTGCCGTTTCCCGACCACAACCTCTTCCTGACGGCGTGCTGGGCCTGCGATGACTTCACGCCCGAGGCCGGCCCGACCACCGTCGTTCCCGGCAGCGCGGCACGACGTCGGCCGCCGAACCTCGATGAGATCGGCTCGACCGCGACCGTGCCCATCGAGTGCAAGGCCGGGTCGATCGCCGTGTGGGACGGTCGGACCTGGCACGACAACGCCCCTCGGACGATCGACGGCGAGCGCGCCGTTCTGCACGTGTCCTACACGCGGCTGATGATGCGGCAGATGGAGGTCTATTCCCGGTCGGTCCAGGATCGCCTGGTCGAACGGTACGGCGAGCCCATGGCCCAACTCATGGGTCGCTACGACTTCCTGGCCAAGCCGGAGGGCAAGCTCTACGTGGACGGCTTCTTGCGCGCGGTCGCCTATTCGCGTCGCTAGCGACTCTCTGTCGAGTGCGATGCACCGCCGCCATGCCGGGCTGAGCCGCGCGTTACGGCCACGGGCAATGCCGACGTAGGGGTACCGAGCAAGGAAAGCGTTCCGCCTGTGTTCGGCGCACTCGGCCCCTATTCTGGATGTTTGGGCGAGAACATGAACAAGACTCCGTCCGCGGCCAGGGTCGAGATGATTCGCAGCCTCGTCGGAGTCCCGACCGTCAGCCGGGATTCCAACCTGAAGCTGATCGAGTTTGGTCGAGCGATCCGTTCGCGCTCGTCGAAAAGGACGGCCGGCTCTACAGCCGCGGCACTTCGGACATGAAGAGCTTTATCGCCGTCGTGGTGGCGATCTTCGGCGAATCGGGCGGCAAGGAGCTGAAGACGCCGGTGCATCTCGCGTTCTCGTACGACGAGGAGGGCGGCTGCCTCGGCGCGGGGCGGCTGATCGAGGATCTGGCATCCGGCCCGGTCGTGCGTGGTGGGCGAGCCAACGCTGATGAAGCCCATCGTCGCGCACAAGGGCAAGAGGAGCTATCGCTGCACGGTACGCGGGCTCGCCTCGCATTCCGCCTATGCGCCGAACGGGGTCAACGCCGTCGAGGCGGCGGCCGAAGCGGTCGTAGGTTGACTCTATACTTTGGCGGCTAGGAAGGGAGATGGGCCCTGGCAAAGGCACAAGGCACGGGGTTCCTTCCGGCGTCACTGCCACCAGATCGTTGGGATTGTCGACCAAAACCGCCTATTGGGTCGGACAGCTTGCGGAAGGGTTGAAGTCGACCACGTTCGCGCTTTTCCTGCTGTTCTATTACAACCAGGTGCTCGGTCTTTCCGGCTCGTTGTGCGCGATTGCGTTGATGATGGCCACCGCCATCGACGCGATCACCGACCCCCTGATGGGTTCCGTGTCCGACGGCTGGCGTTCGCGTTGGGGCCGTCGGCATCCGTTCATGTATGCGTCCGCGATACCGCTGGCGATATTCTTCTATGCGCTTTTCGCTCCGCCGGTCGACTCCGAAATCGGACTGTTTGCCTGGTTGCTGTGTTTCAGCGTGCTCGCGCGCATCGCCATGACCTTGTACTCGGTGCCGCACATGGCGCTGGGTGTGGAGATGACCAGCGACTACCAGGAGCGCACCGTCATCGTCGCCGGACGCTCGGTGTTTGGGATCATCGGGACACTGCTGGTCTACGCTTTTGGCTTTGGCATGTTCTTCGGGGCGAGCGACGCCTATGAGAACGGCCAGCTCAACCCGGTAGCCTATCCGCCCTTTGCACTTGTGATTGCGTTCCTCATGGTGGCCTCGATCGTTGGTTCGGCGTTGGGGACGCATCACCTGATCCCCTCGCTACTGCAACCAACCAACCCGCAGCACGGGCCCTTGAAGCAGGTTGTGCTCGATATGCTAGAGGCACTGAAGAGCGTCTCGTTTCGATGGCTGGTGATGGGCTTCGTCATCATTGCGGCGCCGGTCGGCGTCGGCGAAGCGTTGGCGCTGTACATGTATACGTTCTTCTGGGAAGTCGCGGCCGGACGCATGATCTACATTTTCGCACTGATCCCCATAGGAACGGTCATCGGCTACATGTTCGCGCCGCTGCTGGGCCGTTACCTGGAAAAGCGCGAGTTGCTGATCCTCGGCGCGCTGGGTTGGGTCGTTTTTGCCGTCGCGCCCGTCTGCCTGCACTACATCGGCCTTTTCCCGGCGCCCGCGACCATGGATGTCCTCGTCGCGCTGGCGTTTTGCAGCTTCATGTCGGGTCTGCTGGTCTCGCAGGTGACTGTCGCCGTGGGGTCGATGCTCGGCGATGTTGCCGACGAGCAGGAGTTGTCGACCGGCAAACGCCAGGAGGGCGTCTT
>VXNE01000370.1 GCA_009840715.1 Gammaproteobacteria bacterium | reverse complement strand
TACACGCGTAAGATGGTCGGCAGCGTCAGATGTTTTATAGAGAGAGGTAGGAGGCGGCGTTGGTGATGCGCTTTCCGGCGACGCACGGGTTGCCGAAGTCGTCGGACAGCCCGCCGAGGCGCAGGGCGCGGGTGGCGCCGCTACCGGTGGTGACGTCCCGTGGCTCCGGCACCGTGACGACGCGGCCGTCCGCGAACACGAACGTCAGCGACGTGACGTCGCCGGACACGCAGCCGAGCGTCCAGTCGCCGATTGCCTCGCCGCTCGCGACCGCGTAGGCCAGTTCCGGGATCTCGTGGCCGTTCGCCGCCAGGTTGTCGCGGCCGATGAGCAGCTTGAAGAAGTACGGGTCCGTGACGCGCGCGTCCTCGCCCACCGGCACGCGGCCGATCAGCGCCGTGAACGCGCGCGCGCCAACCAGCGTGGCGTTCTTGGGGATGGTGTAGACCGGGCGGACCGGCGGCGTCTCCTCGTCCTCGGGCGCGATCGGGAGCGCGCCACCCGGCCCGCTGCCCCAGGGCAGCAGCCCGGCGCCGGCGGACTCCGCCTCCAGCGGCGGCAGCCACACCGTGCCGGTCGCCACCTCGCGTTCCGGCGCCGCCGCGGCCGCGAACGGGGTGTCGCGCACCAGGCGCTCGATCTCGGCCTTGAGCCCCGATACCTCGTCGCGGGCGTCGGCCACGACCCCCCGGTTCTCCTCGCGCAGCCGTGCCGCCTCGCCGGCCAGCTCGCGGCTCACCTCCGCCACCACGCTGCGGCGCATGTCGCGCAGGCGCGCGTTGTCCTCGCGCAGCGACACGTTGGCGGTCTCGATCCGCGCCAGGCGCTCGTTCATCTCGCGCACGCTCGCGATCAGCGTGCGCACCGTGTCGTCCGGCGTGTCGCCCTCGATGCCGAGCGCCGCCGCGGTCTCCGGCGACAGCGCCTCGCCGCCGACCGTCGGCACGCCGGCAACCGACGCCGCCTCGTCCCGCGAACAGCGCACGACCACCAGCATCGCCACCACCGCCAGCACCACGCCCACGGCCACCTTCACGAGCAGGTTCGGGTTCATCGCGAGTCCGCCGCGAGGTCGAACGGCGCGCGCGTCACCACGTAGAAGCGCGCCGTGAACCCCGCCTCCCCGGCGGCGGCGAGCGTCGAGCGGGTCCAGCCGACCGCCACGATGCCGCCGGCGGTCCCGGTGCGCGGTCCCGCCTCGGGCCGCAGCCGCCGCACGTCCAGTTCCAGCGGCGCCCCGGTCAGGTTGGACGCCTCGAAGGTCGTGACGAACAGGCCCGCACGCGCGAGCTGGCCGACGACGGCCAGACGCAGGCGCGCCGGGTCCGCGCCGCAGTAGAGCGCGGTCACGTCGGTGGCGGCGGTCTCCACGGGCACGGTACCCGCCGGCGGCGCCGCGAGCCGCGGCGGGGCCAGGTCCAGCCGCGCCGCGTGCCGCACCAGTTCCACCAAATCCCCACGCAGGTCGTCGGCGTTTGGTGCGGAAGACGCCCCGCCCTGTTCCGGGCGCGCCACCACCACCTCCAGCGTCTCCCCCGCGCCGCCGGCGCCGGGGACCGCGGTCACGTCGAACAGCACGAACTCGCCGGTGCGCTCGAGCCGCACCTTGAAGCGCCGTTTCCCGAACGGCTCGGTCGCGAGCCAGTACGCGGTGTCGTTCGCGAACTCGGCACGCAGCGCGCCGGTCTCCAGCAGGCCCGCCGGCACGCCCACCGTGGCCGGTCCCTCGAAGCGCACCTGGCGCTCGACGCCCACCGCGAGGGTCACGGCGATGGGCGTGCGCTCCCACTCCACCGTCTGCGCCGACGCCACCGCGGCGCAGACCACGCAGAGCACCACTCCCGTTCTCCTCACGACGATGCCTCCGCCTCGGTCTCGATCGCCCGCGGCACGCCGGCCAGGCAGTCGAGCGCCAAGCCCCACGGGTTCAGTTCCCGGTCCACGTCGTAGCGCACGACCCGCACCGGGTAAGCGACCGCGCGGCTCTTCACGCGCTCGCCGAGCACGGTCTCCTCGATCATCAGGTCGAGCGCGACGACCCAACTGCCGCCGCCCTCGTCGAACACGCGCTCCACCGCGTAGCCCCGCCCGGGAATCTCCCAGACGGCGCGCTGCCGCCCGGCCAGTTCGCGGCGGCCGTTGCGCTCGGCGTAGTCGTCGAGCCGGTCCTGACGGCAGGCCGGCGTCAGAAACGGGACCAACGCGTTGAGCTTCGCGCGGTATTCGCGCGCGCCGTCGCTCGGCCAGCGGTAGAGCTGCTGCCAGATGTAGAGGGCGAACGTGTAGACGTGCGGCGGGGCCGGAGTGTCCGGCCAGACCGTCGCCCCCGCCGTCAGGTCCGGCGGGATGTGGATGCGCAGGGAACTCGGCGCCATCATCCAGCCGATGCCCATGGCCCCCGCGCAGACCAGCGCGACACCGACCGCGCCCCACAGCGCGCGGATCGCCTCGCGCTGGCCGGCTAGTTCGTTGCGATAGCGGCTCACCGCCGCCCCCGCGGGCGCCGGGCGCGGATGTCCCACACCGCGCTCTCGCGCAGCATGGTCTTCGGCTTGAGGCCCCGGTCTTCGAGCCACGCCTTCACGGCGTCCGCGTGGTAGCCCTCCGGCCGGCCGCGCTTCAGGCGTCGCAGCACCCGTGCCGTCAGCCAGATGCCCCCGCCGGCGGCGAGCGCACCCGCGCCGACGCCGAGCACCGTCTGGCCGAACAGCGCCGCCACGACCGCGCCCGCCGGCACCCAGACCGCCAGGTTCGCAAGCGCCGCCATGCGCAGCTCCACGTCGGACAGGCCCAGGAACACCGGCGGCGGCCGGTTCAGCCGGTCCGGCAGGAAAGCGATCTCCTCGTCCACGTCAGGCCAGCACCGTCGCCGACTGCGTGGCGAGGAAGATGACGACCACCAGCAGCACCACGCCCACCGCACCGTGCATGCCGACCTCCCCCCAGGTGGCGCGCCCGTCCGCCACCATCGAGTACTTCGTGATGACGTTCTTGGCGACCACCAGCAGCGCGATCGCGGACAGCCCGAGGCCGCCCAGCACCACGATGTCCAGGCCGTACGCCTGCAGCATGCCGATGAAGTCGCCGTCGTCGACCGCCCCCGTCGAGGGGTCCGCCACGTCCGGCAGCCCGGCCTCGGCCGCCGCGGCGCCCAGCGCCGCTGTCAGCGCTGCCGCCCGCCGCAGCCTCGTCCATAATCCGTTCACAGCGTTCTCCTCCTATTCCGTCGCTTGCCTCACCAGGTGACGACCGCCAGCAGGACGACCGTCAGAAACACCGCGCGGAGCGCGTGCCCCGCGGCTTCGCCGGGCGGCGACGCACCGCCGCCCCAGTTCTTGTAGGCGTGGAACACAACCCACGCGCACCACACCAACGCCAGCGCGCACACCAGCCCCGCGCAGAGCGCGAGCAGGTCCGCCTCGCTCACCGGGACGCCGGGGTTCGCGCCCCGGAACGCCGCCTGCTGTGCCGCGTCCATCCGCCACCGCCTACAGGTACTTCTTGAAGGACGCCGCCACGACCAGCGCCGACGTCCCGAACAGCGCCGCGCCCGGCACGATCACCGCGCTCGGGTGCACGGCGACGGGGATCGCCAAGTAGACGAACGCCGCCGCGAACAGCACCTTCGGGGCGCCCCGCTTCGCGGCGTGGTAGACGCCGCCGAACTCGCGCCCCGCCGACCACCGGCGGATGTCCCGCAGGGTGAGCCCGCAGGCGAGTCCGACCAGCCCGAACAGCGCGAACGCGGGCGCCGAGAACGCCAGCAGCACGACCCGCACCATCAGCACTTGCACGACGATGAGCGTTGCCCGCACGTACTCGTCGAGCCGCACCGTCCCGCCGAACCAGCCGAGCGCCGCGGCGAGCCCCGTCCACTCGAAGACGTAGAAGTAGCCGCGCTCCGCCGCGCCCAGGACGCGCGCGGCGGTCGGGCGGAAGTCCCCGTTCAGGTAACCGGCCTCGCGCCGCAGCACGTCGGCGGCGTGCTCGGCGCCGAGCTCCGGCCACCACCAGGTCATGCCGATCCACTCCACCGCCACCGAGGTC
>VXNE01000622.1 GCA_009840715.1 Gammaproteobacteria bacterium | reverse complement strand
CTGGGAGCACTGTCCAACTTGGATCGGCTGGATGTGGCGATGAACGAGTTGTCCGGCGTGCTGCCCGACAGCTTCCTTCAGCTGGAGTCGCTCACGGACTTCGCGTTCGAGGACAACGATGGTCTCTGTGCACCGGACACCGATGAGTTCCGCCAGTGGCTGGAGGGAATCGAGGTAGTCACTGGCCCCGTCTGTCAATAGACGGCCAGCTACCAGCCACATGACCAAACAGAGAAAGAGATGGCTCGCCATCGTGCTGACTGCACTCAATGCCTGCGGTGACGACCCCGATCCCGTAAGCCTTCCCACCACGCCTTCCCCCCCATCCGGGGCGGCTTTAGGCACGCTGATGGGCACGATTGATGGGGTGCGCCAGCTGAGTGCCGACACCACCTACACGCTACAGGGCTTGGTCACAGTTGCGGCTGGCGGCGAGCTGCGGGTGGCGGCCGGCGCCACGGTGCTAGGCAGCACGGCCATCACACCCACTGCGCTGATTGTGGAGCAGGGCGGCAAGATCTTCTCCCAGGGCACGGCAGAGGCGCCGGTCGTATTCACGAGCGCGAGTGAACCGGGCGCGCGTGGGCGCGGTAACTGGGGCGGCATCGCCGTCTTTGGTCGCGCACCCTGCAACAGCGACACGCAGCCGTGCGTCGATCCGGACCTCGGCCACTTCTTCGGCGGCGATAGTGCGATGGACTCAAGCGGGGCCATCACCTACACGCGGATCGAATTCTGCGGGGACGAAATCATCTTCGGCGAGCCGGCGGACTGCATGCGCCTGAGCGGAGTCGGGGCCGGCACGCAGCTTCACCACATCCAGGTGCACGAGGGTGAGGGCGACGGCTTCGAGATCAACGGCGGCACGTTTGACCTGAAGTATGCCGTGGCGACAGGTATCACGGATGACGCCTTCGACTACGACCTGGGCTGGAGCGGCCGCGGGCAGTTCTGGATCACGCAGCAGGAGCCTGCCACTTCAGACTGGGCCTATCAGGCCGACAACAACGACCTCGACTTCGATGCCGAGCCGCGGACGGAGCCGACGATCTACAACGCCACCCTCGTGGGCGGAGGCATGTTGATGCGCTTCGGCGTAGGTGGCCGGTTGCTGAACCACATTGTCACCGTCACCGGGGAGCCCGTGCTCGACATCGACGACCCTGAGACCGCAGAGCGCCTGGAGATCCGGAACTCAATCGTGCATGGCACCTTCGAAGATGAAGGAGACGGCATCGACGCCGGAGCCTTCGCCATGACCGAAGGCTGGAACAATCAGGTAGTGGACCCCGGCCTCGTGGACCCGCACAGCACCAGCGCTCCAGACTTCCGGCCTGCCGCGGGATCTCCGGCCCGGGCCGCAGGAACGGAGCCGCCCGCTGACGACTTCTTCACACCTGTGGATTACATCGGTGCTGCTGCCCCTGATGGGGACGAGTGGTATAGGGGATGGACCAGTTTCGAGCGGCGATGAACGCTGTCCGCCAACGCGCCGTCAAAGATGGACGGAACCCAAGCGCGGCTCGGGTCTTGGCTGTTTCCCGGGTTGTCCCGGGTTCAGCGCGATGGGCTCACAGACTTTCTTCAGTGCCTCGTGTGCATCGTCGGCACCCTTGTGGAGTGCACAATCGCGGGACTCTCGGTTCCGCCTGTCCAGAACACAACAGGTAATCCCTGCGTTCCGAGTTTCGCTTCCCACTCCATGAGCACGTCTGCGGTCGGCCCGGCAGGCAAGTTCCCCATGCTGTAGTGGAAGGTCAGGACATGAGGGCCTGGACAGTGGGACGGTTGCCGATTCTTTGGATAGGGCGGTTTGTTCCTCGGAGGGTGCAGCTTCGTCGCGCCGGACTACAAGACTAGCATCGGCCTGGTAGTTTCCCATCGGCCCGGCGGCCTCTTTTCGAGCAGCATGCCATCGGGCATTTCACCTTGCAGCCTGTTCATCGGAGCTTCAGCGAACAACCCACTCCGGCTTCACGCCTAACGCGCCAGCCAAGTGCTGAAGCGTTCGTTCAGCTCGTCCTGATAGTCAACCCAGAAGGACCAGTCGTAAAGCAGCGCGCGAGCGGCATTGGCGGGGGTTGCCGGCATGTGCGAGCCCATCTCGACACCGCTCGGGACGTGGGTCGTCACCAGCGGCATACCGGACCTGCGCGTCGGCGAGTAGGAGATACGGCTGCCGATCCGCGCCAGCGATTCCGCGCTGGTGGCGAAGGCCACGTAGCTCAGCGCCTCTTGCAGCCTCGGCGTGCCCCGGAGGATCCCGAGCTGGCCGACGGCGAGCAGCTGGCCATCCCAGACGATCACGAACGGCCGGTCCTCCAGCACCCGCGCGTTGAAGACGCGCCCATTGTACGCAGTGCTCATCACCACCTCGCCGTCAGCCAGCATCTGCTGTGGCTGGGCACCGGCCTCCCACCAGATCACTTCCTCCTTGATCGTGTCCAACTTGCGGAAAGCGCGGTCGAGCCCGCTGGGCGTGTTCAGAGTCGGGTAGACCTGGTCCCGCGGCACTCCGTCAGCCATCAGGGCGAACTCCAGATTCCCCTGTGGAACGCGCCGCATCCCGCGCCGGCCCGGAAACTTCTCCAGATCGAAGAAGTCGGCCATCGTCGCAGGCTCCCCCCCGGCGACGTGGTCCTCGCTGTAGGCGTACACCGTGGACGCATACAGGAACCCGGCCCCGCAAGTGGTCTGGGCCTCGGGGACGAAGTCCTCGGCGGCCGGCGTGCCATCGTGACCGGGGGGCAATGCGTGGATGTCGATCGGCTCGAGCAGCCCTTCGTCACAGGCCCGCACGGCATCGGCGATCTCCAGGCTGACCACATCCCAGCGGATGTTGCCGACGTCCACCTGAGCCCGAATCTCGGCGAGGCCGCCGTTGTAGTCCTCGACAGTGACTGGTATGCCGGTGGCCTCGGTGAACGGGATGATGGCGCCCGCGTCGACGGCGCGGCCATAGGAACCGCCCCACGAGACGACGGTGATGGCCTGTGGCTGGTCCTGCGTGCATCCAACGGCCCCAAGGATCACACCGAAAACCAGAGTCCCAGTGGTCCGCAAGTTGCTGCAGTGAAGCTGCATGGCTACCCCTCTCGTGGCGTAAGTGAGCAACGCCCCGGCACGATCTAGCCTACCGGTTGTAGAGAGACCTCCGGTATTGCGCAGTTGGGACTAGGACGGACAGCCTTCCGCCTGGGTCGACCAGCAGCGACGCAGTCGCCAAGAGGGGTTGAACGCCGTGCTGCGTCGGCGCGCCCTCAATCCTCCTCGGGAAAGAGCCTTGCAATCGTCTGCCCTAGGGCCACGCGGATCCGATCGCATCGCCCTTCTTCCAACCCATAGGCCGAAAGCCATACTCCCATCTTCCATCGTTCGCCGCTCCCCTCCATCTCCACATGCACCACGCCATCATTGAGGGACCTCAGCATCGCAGCGAAGGCCCAGGGGCGATCGGCGAGGACGACCGTTCCCTCCAGAAGGTGGCCGCCGTCGAGCCGAAGGCTGACCTCTTCGCCCGGCCGCTCGGGCACCCTGCCGAGACCGTCGTCCCCGAAGATCGTCTCCCAGACCTCCTCGCGCGTCCCCGTCACCCGGGGCCGTTCGCTGATCATCGTACGGTGCGAGTCCGGGTGGCGCTCCAGGTAGTGCTTGAGGTTCCAGAGGAAGAAGCGCCAGCCGTTCGTCATCATCCGGACGCCGTCGTCCCAGGAGGGATCGGCCGAGAGCCCCGAGTTGACGATGCCGAGGTGTGTCGTCCCGTTGCGACCCTCGAGGAAGTAGTCGAGTGCCATGGCGGCGCCCTGCTCGGTGGCTTCGTCCGGCAGATCGTCAGTCAGGCGGAGGTGAACGTCGGGCCGCCAGACGGTGATCCGGCTGGTCCACTCGGAGTCGGCACCCCACGACACCGTGAGGTGACCGCCCTCGCCCGGATCGGCCGAGGCGACCGGGGCGAACCAGTTCGCCACGGCGTCGCCGTCGGTGATGGCCCGCCAGACGGCGCGGGCGGGCGCGTCGATCTCGACAGATACCTCGATACTGCGTGTCTTGGGCTTGGTG
>VXNE01000638.1 GCA_009840715.1 Gammaproteobacteria bacterium | reverse complement strand
TGGGCATCGCCAGCGGCCTGTTCTTCACCGCCGGGGAGATCGGCGGCTTCGGCGGGCCGTTCGCCGTGGGCGCCATCGCCGACGCCAGCGGAGGCTTCGCCGCCAGCCTCTTCACCCTGGCCGCCGCCGCGGTTCTCGTCGCCGCCCTGTTCGGCGTGATCCACCGGCGCAGCACCCGGGCCACGACTCCGGGCGCGCCCCGCGACGGCGCGACCGCGCCCGATCCACCTATCGCCGTCGTGTGATCGGTCCGAGCCGGACCGCGACCGGAATACCACGTGTCAAGACTCCGGACCGCCCTGCTACCAGCCGACGCGACGCCGAATCCCGGATGAGTCAACTAGTGATCATCCGCCTTGCCGGTTGGTATCTCGAAGCCCACCTCGGCTCCGCCCATCGGAGATTTTCCCGCCCAGACGTGGCCGTCGAGGCGCTCGATTATCTGCTTGACGATGGCGAGGCCCAGACCCGACCCCGGCTTTGCGCGGGCGCTTGCTGAGCGGAAGAAGCGGTCGAACACCAGCGGCTGATCCTCGATCGGGATTCCCGGTCCGGCATCGTGCACCTCGAGCCGGCCGCCGGCAGTGAGGATCCGGATCGGGGTGCCCTCAGGAGTGAACTTGGTGGCATTGCCCACGAGATTGTCGATGGCTCGCTCGAGCGATCCGAGCTGTCCGGACACGGGCTCTCGGTCGCTCGCTTCGGTGGCGATCTCGCGGCCCGTGCGGCGCCGCGCCCGATCCGCGGCCTCCACCGCCAGATCGGCCAGATCGAGCGTCGCGAACGGCTCGTCGTCGGCTCCCGGCTCGCCGGCAAGTTCGACGAGTTCCCGGACGAGCTCGCTCAACTCGTGGAGTTCCGCGTTGACGTCGGTGAGGATTCGGCGCCGCTCGCCCTCTTGCAGCGATTCAACTCGCTGCAGCAGATCGACGTTCGTTCGAATGCTCGTCAGGGGGGTGCGTAGCTCATGCCCGGCGTCCGCCACCAGACGCTTCTGTTGCTGGCGCGATGTCCGCAGTGCCTCGAGCATGGCATTGAAGCTGCGTGCCAGGACGCCCACCTCGTCTCCTCGGTTGACCTCGATGGCCGCTGCCAAGTCCTGCGTTCTGGCCACCCGCTCTGTGGCATCCGTCAGCTGCGCGACGGGGCGCAACGCCCTGCGAGTCAGCAACCACGCTGCCGTTGCCGCCGCAACGGCTATTGCCGCTCCCAGCGGTACCGTCCGGCGCAGCAGATCGTTGAGGACGCGGTCGGTCTCGTCCAGATTTCGGGCGATCTGCACGGCCCCCTCGCCGCTGAAGGGTGCGGTGAGTATCCGGTAGCGCTGACCGTCGATCTCGGCCGTTCGGCGCACGGGAGCATCGCCGCCGGTCGCGAGGCGCCGTTCCTCCGAGCCAACCGGCAGAACCACCGCGCCGATCGAGAAGACGGGCTGTCCCTCACCGTCCAGGATCTGGACATGGGCGTCGAAGTCGGCCAGTTCGATGACGCCGATGACAGGCAGGGTGCCGAGTTCGCCCCGGGCGCCGGCGTCCGCCGGATTCCCCAGCGTGCCCGCCACCACTTCAGCTCGTCTCTCCAGGAAGTCGTCCACTTCTTGGCGCAGTTCTCGCTGCGTCAAGAAGTAGCTGCCGCCGACGGTCAGACCGACGCCGAGGATGACAGCGACGAAGGCGAGCAGCCCGACGCGGGCCTGCAAGCTCATGGCTCGCGCGCCACGTAGCCGACTCCTCGCACGGTGTGCAGGAGGCGCTCACAACCATCGGCTTCCAGCTTGCGCCGCAGGTAACCGATGTAGATGTCCAGGGACTTCGAGCCGGTCTCGAAGTCGAACCCCCACACGCGCTCGTAGATCGTGTCCCGGCTGAGCACGATCCCCTTGTTGTGTACGAGCAGTTCGAGGAGATCGAACTCGGTCTTCGTCAGATAGACGAGGCGGTCGCCGCGATGGACGGTTCGGCCGGCTCGATCCAGCTCCAGGTCGGCGACGCGCAGAACGTCTCGACGGTCTGCGGACGGCTCGACACCGGTCACGCTGGCGCGCCGCAGCAGCGCCCTGATGCGGGCGCACAACTCGTCGAGGGAGAACGGCTTCACCAGGTAGTCGTCGGCACCCGCATCCAAGCCCTCTACCCGATCGCCGATGGTGTCGCGTGCCGTCAGCATGAGCACGGGCGTGCGGTTGCCGGCGAGGCGTAGGCGGCGGCAGACCGCCAGACCATCGATGTACGGCATCGCCACGTCGAGAACGATGAGGTCCGCCTCAATCCTGGCGAGCGTCTCCAACGCCTCCGCCCCGTCGGCGGCGCGGCGCACGTCGTAGCCCTCGTGATTGAGCGTCCGTTCCAACGCGGTGCCGATGGCGGGATCATCCTCGGCCACAAGGATGGTCTGGCGACTCATGGTTCGGTTGACGGTAGTGCCGCGCCTGCCGAGGCTCGAGACGGAGCACTGGATTCTTAGGTGATTCTTACCCGTCGCTCACCCTCCGCTTACAACGACATCCTTCAATAGACACGCAAGCCACCCAAGTCCCCGGCTCCAGATCGCGAAAGGAGCACCGCGTGTTGAGATTCTCATCCGTTCTCTCCGGAATTGCCGCAGCGCTCGCGCTCGCTGTGGCCGCCTGCGGGGGTGAGACCGACTCAAGCGGCCTCGCGACCCTCGTGGAGGCAGTCCCTGCCGCAGAGGCGGTGTCCGAGTCCGAGAACGTCGAGACCGCAGGAATCACAACCTCGACTTCGGAAACGACCAAGGCAACCGTCGCGGCAACCACCGGAGAGACGGCGACAACAGGGACGACCGTCGCGACGATCACAGAGACAGCCACCACGGACATAACCACGGAGACGACAACCCCGACGGCAGATGACGCGGACGACGGGGATGGTCCGCCCACCACGACGACGGCACAGCCGAACCCGGCGGAACCCGGCGGCGATGAGGATCTGAGCGACGAGGAGCGGCTCCTGCGCTTCGCCGATTGCATGCGCGACAACGGCGTGGACTTCCCTGACCCCGTCGTCCAAGCCGACGGCACCGTGCGATTCGGTATCCGGCCGGGTGCCGGCGGTGCCACAGAAGCAGAAGGTCTTGGTCCGGACCTCGATTTGTCCGCGGCGGCTGCGGCCTGCGCGGACTTGCTGCAGGGTCTGTCGGTCGGCGGCGGAGCGACCACCGTCGACATCACTGAACTTCAGGACTCGCTTCTCGAGTTCGCCCGGTGCATGCGCGACAACGGCGTGGACATGGGCGACCCGGATTTCGGCGATCTCGGTCCTCGCGGGGGCGGGAACGACGGTCCGACCGACGGCCCGATCGTCCAAGTATGGGAACTTTCCGGCGACGGTCCCGCCGGCGTCGACTTCGGAGATCCCGATGTCGCCGCTGCGTTCGAGACATGCCAGGCGGAAATGAACATCGGCCGCCTTGGACTTAGCGAGCCTCGGTCCGGTTCTTGAGTTCCCCGCGCAGCAGGCGAGCCCGCCTGCTCATCAGCATCGCGGTGGTCACCATCGTCGCCGGAGCCGCCGCCGCGGTGGTCACCGGCATCCGCTCCGCCTCCGATGACGGCGATGCGACGAAGGAGATGGCGCTCACGACCACTCCGGTGGAGCGGCGCGACCTGGCCGAGTACCTCGAGATTTCCGGGACGCTCGACTACGCGACTGCTGCGACCCTGACCGCCGGCAGCAGCGGGGTACTCGGCTATCTGGCAGCCGAGGGAGCGATCGTCGAGCGCGGTGAGCCGCTGTACGGCGTCCTGCACAGCCCGACAGCCGCCCAGGTCGCGGACGCCCAGCACCGCTTGGAGGCGGCACAGAACGGATTGCTCGACGCCGACGGGCGACTCAGCGAGGCGCTGGCCGGAACATCCGAGGCCGACATCGCCTCGGCTCGGGCGACCCTGGCAGAAGCCATCCAGCGGCGGGACGAACTACTCGAACCTGCGGGCGCCGCCGACCTGGCCACTGCCGAGGCTGCAATCCTCGCCGCTCGCCAGGCCCTCGAGGGCCTCCAGAATCCCACCGAAGCCGCCCTCGCCGACGCCCGCAGCCGCCTC
>VXNE01000598.1 GCA_009840715.1 Gammaproteobacteria bacterium | reverse complement strand
GCCTCCGCGCGGCGCCTGAACCAGGAGAGCCTGCATGGAGTTCTGGACACAGACTATCGCCACACCCACCCTGAGCGCCGACTTCGCCCGCCGCGCGGAGGCCGTCGGCTGGGACGGCATGCTCGTCGTCGACTCGCAGAACCTGTGGGGCGACCCGTACGTGTGCCTCGCGCTCGCGGGAGCGGCCACGGAGCGGCTGGGTCTCGCGACATCCGTGACGAACCCGGTCACCCGCTACCCCGCGGCGACGGCGTCTTCCGCACTGTCCCTGCAGAGTTCGTCCGGCGGCCGCATGGTGCTCGGCGTCGGTAGGGGCGACAGTGCCCTCGCGCACCTCGGCCGGGCCCCGGCGCGGCTCGGCTGGTTCGAGCGCTATCTCGCGCAACTGCAGGACTACCTGCGCGGCGTGCCGGTGCCCTTCGAGGAACTCGAGATTCCGGAGCGGGCCGCCCCACCCGCCTCCACCCTTGGGCTTGCCGGCGAACCGGAGTCGAGCGCGATCCGCTGGCTCGACGACGGTCCCAAGGTGCCCGTCGAGGTGGCAGCGACGGGCCGGAGGGTGATCGGCATCGCCGCGCGCCATGCCGACCGTGTCCTGTTCGCGCTCGGGGCCGAGCCGAAGCGCGTCGCCTGGGGCATCGACACGGCGCGCCGGGCGGCGGAGGCGGCGGGTCGCGACCCGGACACGCTGCGCTACGGGGCGTTCGTCAACCTCGTCTGTCACGACGACCCCGCGACGGCGCGGAACCTGAACCGTCCCGGGACCAGCGTTTTCGCCCGGTTCTCGGCGATGTACGACGAGATCGCGGGTCCCGCCGACGCAGGACAGGCCGCGGTGTTCCGCGACCTGCACGACCACTACGACATGAACTACCACGCCAGGCCGGACGGTCCGCAGACGAGGGTACTGACGGAGGAGTTCATCGACGGCTACGGGATCGTCGGCGGGCCCGAGCACTGCGTGGCGCGGCTCGGGGAACTGGGCGAACTGGGTGTCGAGAAGTTCGCGGTGATCGGACCGAATTTCTCCGCGCCCCTGCCCGAGGCGCGGGAGGCCGCGGCACGGTTCACGGAGGAAGTGATTCCGCGGCTGCGGGGTTGACGCGCACCGCGCCGATGCGCCGCAAGCGCTAGGGGAATGACGGCCGCATGCGTATCATGCCGCGCTTTCGTCGACCCCTCGGGAAGCTCCGGTGTTCAAGTTCCTCTATCCGCGCATCTGGCCCATCGCCTTTCTCGCGTTCGGACTGCTCGCAGCGAGCGGTACGCACGTCAGCTTCGAACTCGCCGGCCTGCGGATCAGCTCCCACAACCTGATGTGGTTCATGATGGCGCTCGCCCACGCCGACGTGTTCTGGCGCGGCCGCAACGGGGTGCCGCAGCCGCAGCACCATTGAAGCTGCCCGTCAGGGTGGCAGTTCGAGCAGCTCCGCGTTGCCGCCCGTCGCGGCCGTGTTGACCGTCACGACCCGCTCGACGGCGAAGCGCGGCAGGTAGTTCGGCCCGCCCGCCTTCGGCCCGGTGCCACTCAGGCCCTCGCCGCCGAACGGCTGCGTGCCGACCACGGCGCCGACCATGTCCCGGTTCACGTACAGGTTGCCGACGCGGGAAAGCTCGGCCACCTGCCCGGCGCGGCGGTCGATGCGGCTCTGCAGGCCGAGCGTCAGGCCGAAACCCGAAGCGCGGATGGCGGCAACGGACCGGCGCCAGTCGGACGCCGGGAAGCGCACCACGTGGAGCAGGGGGCCGAAGTGCTCCTCGGTGAGGTCCGCGATGCCGTCGATCTCGAGGATCCGGGGTGCGACGAACGTGCCGCGAGCGCAATGGGACCCGAGCGTGCAGGCATGCAGGCAGCGCCTCGCCAGCTGCGCCGCATGGCCTTCGAGGGCGTCCCGGGCCTCCGAGTCGATGACCGGGCCCACGTCCGTGGCAAGGTCCCAGGGGTCGCCGATCCGGAGCGTGTCCATCGCCCCGGCGAGCATGTCGAGCAGGCGATCCGCGATGTCGTCCTGCAGGTAGAGCACCCGAAGCGCCGAACAGCGCTGCCCGGCCGAGAGGAAGGCGGAGCGCACGATGTCGTCCACCGCTTGTTCGATGAGCGCCGTCGAGTCGACGAGCATCGCGTTCTGGCCGCCGGTCTCGGCGATGAGGGGCACGATGGGTCCGTCCCGGGCGGCGAGCGTGCGGTGTATCGCCTGCGCCGTCTGCGTCGACCCGGTGAAGGCGACCCCGGCGACACGGCGGTCCTCGACCATGGCCTGACCGACCTCCGGCCCGGATCCGCAGAGGACATGCAGGACGTCCTGCGGGATGCCGGCTTCGTGCAGCAGTGCAACGGCCCGGCCGGCGATGAGCGGCGTCTGCTCGGCGGGCTTGGCCGCGACGGCGTTGCCGGCGGCCAGGGCGGCCGCGACCTGGCCCGTGAAGATCGCGAGGGGGAAGTTCCATGGGGCGATGCACGCGAAGACGCCGCGTCCGTGCAGGCGCAGCGCGTTGCTCTCCCCGGTCGGTCCGGGCAGGGGCGTTCCGGCTTCGAACCTCCTGCGGGCCTCGGCGGCGTAGTAGCGGCAGAAGTCCACCGCCTCGCGGATCTCGGCGAGCGCGTCGGCGACGGTCTTGCCGGCCTCGCGCACGAGGAGCGCGGCGAGTTCCGCGCGATGACGTTCGTAGAGGCGGGCGGCCTCCTCGAGCATCGCGGCGCGCTCCGCAGCGGGTGTGGCGTCCCAACCGGGCTGGGCTGCCACCGCGGTTTCGAGCGCCTGGCCGATCTCGGCCGGCGTCGCCCACCATGCTGCGCCGACGGTATCGTCGCGGTTTGCGGGACTGGTCACGGGGTCGCCGTCGTCTCCCCAGCGGGCAGTGCGAAAAGGCTCCATCGCGCCAAGCAGCTCGGTCGCTTCGCCGGGATGGTCGAGGTCCACGCCCGCCGAGTTCTCGCGCGCGGCGCCGTACAGGGCGCGCGGCCGGGGGATATGGGGGTGCGGAGCCTGGTCGAAGTGGGTCACGTCCGCGACCGGGTCCCGCACGACCTCGTTCAGGCTGACCTCGGCGTCGAGGAAACGGTTGACGAAGGAAGAGTTGGCGCCGTTCTCGAGGAGGCGCCGCACGAGGTAAGGCAGGAGGTCCTCGTGTTCGCCGACGGGGGCATAGACGCGCACCGGGGGCAGGTCGCTCGCCTGCCGCCGCGCCTCGTCGTACAGCAGTTCCCCCATCCCGTGCAGCCGCTGTAGTTCGCAGTCGACGCCGCGCGCGACTTCCAGCACGGTTGCGAGCGTGTGTGCGTTGTGCGTGGCGAACTGGGGGAAGAGGGCGTCGGGCGCGCGCGCGAGCCGGGTCGCGCAGGCGATGTAGGAGAGGTCCGTGGACGCCTTGCGGGTGAAGACGGGGTAGTCCTCGAAACCGCCCACCTGGGCGCGCTTGATCTCCGTGTCCCAGTACGCGCCCTTTACCAGCCGCACCATGATGCGTCGCGAGGTGGCGCGCGCGAGTTCGGCGAGCCAGTCGAGGATGGCCGGGGCGCGTCTGGAGTACGCCTGCACCACGATGCCGAGTCCCTCCCAGCCGTGCAGGAGATCGTGGCGGGCGACGCGTTCGAAGACATCGAGGGTCAGCTCGACCCGGGCCGCCTCTTCCGCGTCGATGGTGAGATGGACGTTCGCGTCGGCCGCGCCCGTCGCGAGCTCGACGATCCGCGGCGAGAGTTCCCGCAGCACCTCGGCGTGCCGGGCCTGGCGGAACGCGGGATGCAGGGCGGAGAGCTTGACCGAGATGCCGGACGCGGTCCGTGGCGTCGCGCCGCGCCGGGCGATGGCGACGGCCGCGAGTGCGTGTCGATAACGTTCGTGGTACCGCTCGGCGTCCGCGGCGGTGCGGGCGCCCTCGCCCAGCATGTCGAACGAGGCGAGCGTGTCGCGTTCGCGCCGCAGCGCTTCCTCGATGTTCCGGCCCACGATGAAGCCGCGGCCGAGGATGCGCATCGCCCGGGCGACCCCCGCGCGCACGGCGCCCTCGCCGAGACGCCCCGCGAGCCCGGCGAACCAGCCCTCGGCGTCGCGGGTGACGTGCTCGGAGAGCGTGAGCAC
>VXNE01000311.1 GCA_009840715.1 Gammaproteobacteria bacterium | reverse complement strand
GCCGGCGGGCCCCGGATCCTCTTCGCCACGCCGCGAACCATCCGCGGCACCTTCTTTTCCTGTTTTTCCATTGTCTTCTCCAGCATTCCGCCGATCACAAGCCGCCCCACGCGGCGCGTCCGGCTACGTGACAAGCCAGCCCACGAGCACCAGCACGAACGTCGCGCGCAGGAGCTTGCCGCCGGCGTCGAAGGCGTCCATGCGCCCGCGCCCCCACGCCTCGTAGGCGCGGTAGAGCACCCACGCGAACCACAGGAGCGCCGCCCCGAAAACGAGGCCCGCCACCAGCGCGAGCACGTCGGCCGCGGTCAGCGCCCCGGTCCCCGTCAGGTTCGCCGCCTCGAACGCCGCCGCCTGCTCCGCCGTCACGTCAGGTACTTCTTGAACGTCCCGGCCGCGAGCGCGCACACCGCTCCGAGCAGCGTCGCCGACGGCAGCACCACCGCCGTCGGATGGATCGCGAACGGCAGCGAGAGGTAGGCGAAGCAGCCCAGCGCCAGCACCCGGCCCGGCAGCCGCCGCACCGCGTGGTGCACGCCGCCGAACTCGCGCCCCGCCGACCAGCGGCGGATGTCGCGCATCGAGAGTCCGGTCGCGAGCCCGCAGAGCACGAAGACGCCGAAAACCGGCAGCGAGAACGCGAGCACCGTCAAGCGCACGGCGAAGAGCTCGAGGGTCGTCAACGCCGCGCGCGCGAACTCGCCGAGACCCGAGCGCTCGCCGAGCCAGCCGAGCGCCGACGCGGCGCCCGTCCATTCCATCGTCCAGCGCCAGACCGCCTCCCGGGCGCGCGCCATCGTCTCCGCCGGGCGGCCGACGAACGCCGCTTCCACGAAGTCGCGGTTCAGGTACCCGGTCTCGATGGCGAGCATCCGCGCCGAATGCGCGGCGCCTTCCTCCGGCCACCAGAAGACCATCCCGATCCACTCGATCACCACCGCCGCCACCACGCTCCCCGCCAGCATGGGCAGGAGCCGGCCCCGCCGCGCGCGGCGCGCGGGCTCCGCGGCCCGCTCGCGAACGCCCTCACGCGCCGGCATCCGAAAGCGCCGCGCCGCCGAGCGTGCCGGCCGCCTCGTAGCGGCGGCGCATGTCCGCGGCGAGCGCCTCGAACGCCTCGCCCGCCGAGCGCCCGCTCGGGGTCGGCAGCGGCAGGCGCAGCTTGTAGAACTTCCCGCCGCGCAGCATGGCGAAGCACTCGCCCTTGGGCAGCTTCGTGAGCGCGTGGGCGTCGAGCATCGGCACCCGGGCCGTGCTGACGCGGTCCTCCTGGCGCGAGGTGAAGGTCCTGTCCGAGTCCGGGTCGCTCGAGTCCGTGTAGCCGGCGATCTGCGTGATCTCGGTGACCGTCACCTCGGGGAGCTGCTCCGACATGATCCGCGCCGTCTCGAGGCCCTTCACGCGGAACATGACGAGGTTGTTGAAGTTGCCGATGACCTGCTGGGCGACCGCGGCGCTGCCCATCTTCGCCTCGATGTCGGCGAGCGTCTGGCTGTAGGCGGTCACCATCAGCCCCGCCGCGCCGCCCTTGTTCACCATGGGCACGAACTCGTCGCCCATGAGCTCGGAGAACTCGTCCATGTGCACCGCGATGCGCGCCTGCTCCCGGCCGGCGCCGCCGTCCGGGTGGCCGTGGCCGTCGCCGTGCTTGTAGCGCTCGCCGGCGTAGCCGACGAGGTCGGCGAACATCGAGTTGCCGACCGCGCCCGCCACCGCCGCGTCGGAGAGCGCGTCGAGACCGACGTAGACCACCAGCTTCTGGTTGACCACCTTCTGCCAGTCCCACACCGGGCGCTCGTCGTCGAGGTCGAGGTAATCCGGGGCCAGGAGCTCCGCGCTCTTGCCGGAGGTGAGCTTCTCCAGGAGCGGCAGCAACGAGGCGACCAGCTTGTCGAAGTAGCTGCGCTCGTAGCGCAGCGCCGAGCGCAGGCCCGTCAGCACGTCGTCGGTGCGCCCGGCCATCTCGGCGCGGCCGAGCACGCGCTCCCAGGCCACCAGCCGCTTCGGGCGGCCCTCGAGGTGGCGCTCCAGCTTGGTGCGCGAGGCGTTCAGCGCCGCCTCCTCCGCGTCCACCTTCATGACGACGTCCGGGCGGGCGGCGAAGAAGGCGTCGGCGTAGCGCACCACCAGCTCGTCGATGTTCACCACGTGGCCGTGGATCGTGCCGTAGTCGGGGCGCTCGCCGAGCGCGGTCAGGGCGCGGGCGACGATGTTGACGAAACGCCAGACGAACTCGCGGAAGACCGCGCTCTGGCCCTCGCCGGAGACCTGCCCCGCGACCCGCGAGGCGACCTCGGTGACGCGGCGGAAGTCGCCGACGCCGTTGTAGCGCGACGAGACCTCCGGGTAGCCGAGGTGGAAGAGCATGAAGTCGTCGTCGCGGCCGCAGTCCCGGCAGACGTCCGCCACCGCGCGCAGCAGGTCCGCGTCGCCCTTCGGATCGAACACCACCACCACGTCGCCGCGGCGGATGTCCTGGGCGACCGCGATCTCCAGCGCCCGGGTCTTGCCCACCCGGGTCGTGCCGAGCACCAGCGTGTGGCCGTTGCGGTCGGCCATCGGGATCGAAACGTCGCGCTCGGCGAGCTCGACGCCGTGCAGCGCGGCGTCGCCGCCGACGTCCGGCTCCGGGCGGAACGGGTTGAGAGGGGAGTCCCAGCGCAGCAGCCGCGCCGCCGGCCAGTCGGCCCAGAGGTCCTCCGCCGCGCGCACGCGGCGCACCAGCGCGGCGGGCTCGACGAAGCGCCGGAAGCGCGCCTTCTGCGTGTCGGCGTAGCGCTGCGTGTGCCGCGCGCCCCACTCGAAGCCGCGCCCGAGGAAAAGGCCGCGCCCGGAGACGGGCACGTCGCCGTGGCCGAGCGTCCACGCCCGGCGGCGGCGCAGGTTGCGCTGGTAGCGCACCACCCTCCAACCGCGCCGGCCCCACCAGAATCCGTAGAGGACGAAGAGTCCCGCCGTGACGTGGGCCACGTCGGGCGTCACCATGAACGTCGTCGGCGCGAGCGCGAGCAGCGCCCCGCAGAGCCAGCTCACCGCGCACACCGTCAGTTCCACCGGCGGACGCAGCAGGGCCTCGACGGGGTGGTCGCCGAGCATCGGCTAGCGCCCCAGCTCGCGCCAGGCGCCGTCGAGCGCCTGCGCGAGCACCAGCGGCACCGCCTCGCCTTCGAAGCGGTCGCCGTGGTTGACGGTGATGCCGGGGCGGGAGACGTCCACGTCCAGCGCGCGCACCCAGTCCACGAGCGCGGCGTCGCGGCCGCCCGTCCCGAGCACGTGGAAGTCCACCGGCGCGCCCGCGCCCCAGTAGCGCTCCGCCAGCGACCGGCACGGCACGCAGTCGGCGTCCAGCGCCACCGCGAACCGCACCGCGGTCCCTTCGACCGGATCGGGGGAGGGAGCGGACGCGAATAGCGCCTCGTCGCCGTGGAGCCGCGCCCAGGCTTCGCCCACGGCGCGCTCGAACGCGAGTTCGCCCTCGACGCGCTCCCACTCCGCCGCGACGTACGCCTCGGCGAACCGGCGGCGCTCGGCGTGCGAGCGGGCGTGGGCGCCGAGGACGAGCAGGGGATCGGCGTCGGGGGTCCAGAGGCCGCGGCGGCCGGCCATCAGCGTCCGGTAGCGGGCCAGGTCGGTCTCGTCGAGGTTCCAGGCGCGCGCGGCGGCGCCTTCGACCGCGCTGGCGCGGACGTCGGTTTGCTCGATCTCGGCGCTCGTGACCACGGTCGCGGCGCCCATGATCGCTACGGCGGCGAGCGCGCCCGCGCCCGCGCCGAACCACCTGGATGCTGGCATCTTCAGGCCCCCGGAACGGGGTTCGACTCACTGGACCGCGCGGAATGTAGCAGCCTGTTTTCACTCGCAAAAGTGCCGTCGGAACGCCGTTTTTCCGCGTCGTTTCGACGGCATTGCGGACCCGCGCAGCACCGCGCAAACGCGTGTCGTGCGCGCTCGACAAGCCCCCGTTCCGCCGCGGATTCGCCGCCAGCCTGGTCCGCGGCGCCGCGCGTCAAGGCCGGGCCCGTGCCGCAGTCACATATAAACATCA
>VXNE01000151.1 GCA_009840715.1 Gammaproteobacteria bacterium | reverse complement strand
TGGGTGGACCGCGACGCGCTGTTCGATTTCCACGGCCGCAATCGCAAGCCGCAGATGGCGCTCGCGGAGGCCTTTGGATTCACGGACTACGCACAGCCGGCGGGCGGGTGCTGCTTCCTGACCGACGCGCGGTACGCCGCCAAGCTCGCGGACCTCTGGGAAGCGCGCGGCGAGCGGGACTACGAACTCGACGACATCATGCTGCTCAAGGTGGGCCGGCACATCCGTCCCGCCCGCCACTACAAGCTGATCGTCGGGCGCGAAGAGGGCGAGAACCGCTTTCTCGAGGGCTATCGCAAGCGTTTCCTGCACCTGCGAACGTCCGAGGTGCCCGGCCCGCTGGCGCTGGTCGACGGGACGCCGGCGCGGGAAGACGTGGCCCTGGCGGCACGGGTGCTGGCGCGCTACAGCCAGGGGCGCGACGAGGCGGAGGTGGAGGTCAGCGTGCATCACCCCGACGGGGTCGTGGAACTCCTGCACGTCGCGCCGCTCGGGCCCGCGGATCTCCCTGCCGCCTGGCATGTGTGACCTGGAGGCCAGCGAACGCTTGGACGCCCGGGGACTGCTCTGTCCGCTCCCCGTGATCCGCACCCAGGACCGCGTCCGCAGCCTGCGTCCTGGAACGCTGCTCGATGTCCTTGCCACGGACCCGGGCGTGCTGCACGACATCCCGGCCTGGTGCCGGGTGCACGGGCACCGGGTGCTGTTCAGCCGGCGAGAGGGCGGGGACATTCGCATTCGGGTGGAAGTGTGCGAGACTTGATCGTCGCGTGACGCTCGGATGCACGGGAACGCACCGGAGTGGTGCATGCGGCACACGCCGCGCACCACACGGCGGCACGCGGGATCGGTTGCGCGCCGGTGTCGCGGCTCCAGATCGGTGTTCTCGCCCTGTGACGGAGCCCGTAACGGGGTGGCACCGAATTTGCCTCATACGAGTCTGGAAGTCGGACCGACGTCCGGTCCGCCGGGGGCAGGGGAGCTGCTCCCGGGCCGGGCGTACGGGCGCGCGCCGCGTTTGAGGGGCGCTCAAGTGATTCGAAGCACGAGCAACGGTTCTCCAGGAGAGAAGTGGAAATGTCGGAAAACACCATCAAGCTGATCAGGGACAACGATGCCAAGTGGGTGGACCTGCGATTCACCGACCCGCGCGGCAAAGAGCAGCACACCACGATTCCCGCGGACAGGGTCGACGGCGACATGTTCGCGGACGGCATCATGTTCGACGGGTCGTCCATCGCCGGATGGAAGTCGATCAACGAGTCGGACATGATGCTGCTGCCCGACGACGACACGCCGGTGGTGGACCCGTTCCGCGACGAGACCACCGTGAACCTGCGCTGCGACATCATCGAGCCGAGCACGATGCAGCCCTACGGCCGCGACCCGCGCTCCACGGCGAAGCTTGCCGAGAAGTACCTTGCGTCCACCGGGATCGGGGACACCGCGTATTTCGGGCCGGAGGCCGAGTTCTTCGTCTTCGACGACGTGCGCTGGAAGGTCGACATCTCGGGCGCGTCGTACGCGATCTCGGCCGAGGAGGCGGCGTGGGAGTCCGACTCCGAGTTCGAGGGCGGGAACCTCGGGCACCGGCCGAAGGTCAAGGGCGGGTACTTCCCGGTTCCGCCGGTGGACTCGGCGCTCGACCTGCGCAACGCCATGTGCAGCGCGATGCAGTCGATGGGCCTCGAGGTCGAAGTGCACCACCACGAGGTCGGCACGGCCTGCCAGGCCGAGATCGGCGTGCGCTTCAACACGCTCGTGGCGAAGGCGGACGAACTGCAGATCTACAAGTACTGCGTGCACAACGTCGCGCACGCCTACGGCAAGACCGCGACCTTCATGCCGAAGCCGCTCGTCGGGGACAACGGCAACGGCATGCACGTGCATCAGTCGATCTCCTCGAACGGCGAGAACGTGTTCTTCGGCGACGGCTACGCGGGCCTCTCGGACACGGCGCTCTACTACATCGGCGGGATCATCAGGCACGCGCAGGCCCTCAACGCGTTCACCAACGCGACCACGAACTCGTACAAGCGCCTCGTGCCGGGGTTCGAGGCGCCGGTGCTGCTCGCCTATTCCGCGCGCAACCGCTCGGCCTCCATCCGCATCCCGTACGTGCAGGGCGGTAACCCGAAGGGGTACCGAACGGAAGTGCGGTTCCCGGACTCGGCCGGCAACCCCTACCTCATGTTCGCGGCCATGCTGATGGCGGGCATCGACGGCATCCAGAACCGGATCCACCCGGGCGACCCGTTCGACAAGGACCTCTACGACCTCGCTCCCGAGGAACTCGAGGGCGTGCCGACGGTGTGCGCGTCGCTGGACGCCGCGCTCGAAGCGCTGGACGGCGACCGGGCTTTCCTCACCGCGGGCGGCGTGTTCAGCGACGACCAGATCGACGGTTACCTCGAGCTCAAGCAGGCCGAGGTCGAAACGCTGCGGATGACGACGCACCCGGCCGAGTTCGAGATGTACTACTCGGTCTGACGCGTCCGTCCTACGCGCAGCGAAGCCGCTGTCCTACAGGCCCCGATGCCGGAGACGGTATCGGGGCCTGTTCGTTTCGGGCGACACTGGACCTGACCTTCGCCTCGGAGCAGCCTGGTGAAACGGGGGTTCCCGATCCTTGTGGCGCTTGCCACCATGGCCGCGGCCGCCGCCCCGGTATACCGCACGACCGATCCGGCGGGGCACGTGGTCTTTTCCGACCGACCTCTGCCGGGTGCGCGCCCGGTGTCGCCAAGGCGCGTCAATAGCTATGCGCCGCCGGTTGCGGAGCGCGGCGGTCCGCCTGGACAGGCAACGACGGCAGCCGCTGAGCCGCGGCGCTACGAGTCTCTCGAGATCGTCTTCCCCGAGACCGGCGCGACGGTACGCGCCAACGGGGGTAACGTGCGGATCGAAGGGCGGGTCGTCCCGGACCTCGCGGCAGGGCATCGGTTGGCCGTGTCCGTCGATGGACACATCGCCGCGTGCACGCCGCAGGACGAGGGCCGGTTCGCCTGTACCCTGTCGGCCGTCGCGCGGGGCCCGCATACCGTCCGCGTCGGCGTGCTCGACGAGTCCGGCGCGGTGGTGACGCGGACCGGAGCGACGCACTTTCACGTGCTGCGCGCGTCGGTTGCTCGGCGGGTCCCGATTGCTCGCCATCGAGGAATGCACTAGATTGGTGCAGTATCCCGACGGGCCCCGGCTGGACCGGAAATTGCATTGTCCTGGCCGTGACCCGGTCGTACCCGATCAAGAGAGCCCGGAGCCTTCAGCCGGGGAGCGCGAGGGGGAACGCCTCGCAGGAGCCCTCAGCCGGGGAGCGCGAGGGGGAACCCCTCGCAAGAGCAAGAGAAGAGCGCACACGATGGCCAACGCCCAGGAGGTTCTCGACCAGCTCGCGACCGCCGTGGTCGTGCTGGACGGCATGCTGCAGGTCACCTATCTCAACCAGGCGGCGGAGGCGCTCTTCGGCAAGTCTGCCCATCGCGTGCTGGGGCAGGAGGTCCGTACCCTGTACATCGACCCGGCCGAACAGGCCACCGTGCTCCGCAACACGCTCGACACGGGGCAGCCCTTCACGAAGCGCGAAGCCGTCCTGCTCAGCAACGGCGAGCGGAAGCAGCGCGCGCACTACTCGGTGGAGCGGCTCGGTACGGACGCGCTGCTGATCGAGATCGAGCCTCTCGACCGCTTCCTGCGCATCAACCGCGACGACCAGCACGTCGCACTGCAGGAAACCACGCGCAAGCTGATCCGGGGCCTCGCCCACGAGATCAAGAACCCGCTCGGGGGCATCCGCGGCGCGGCGCAACTGCTCGACCGGGAACTCGGGTCCGACGGCCAGCGGGAGTACACGCGCGTCATCATCGACGAGGCGGACCGGCTGAAGAACCTCGTGGACCGGATGCTCGGGTCGAACGAGAAGCCGCGCTTCGAGCAGCTCAACATCCACCGGGTCCTCGAACGAGTGGTGCAGTTGATCGACGCGGAGGAGCCCGGCCGGATCGCCTTCGCCCGCGACTACGACCTGGGGCTGCCGGAGCTCGAAGGCGACTTCGGCAAGCTGGTCCAGGCGTGCCTCAACATGATGCGCAACGCCCAGGAAGCCC
>VXNE01000427.1 GCA_009840715.1 Gammaproteobacteria bacterium | reverse complement strand
CCGGCGCGCGCGAGCTCGGAGTCCGTGGCCGCCGGCAGTTCGCAGCCGGGGAGCTTCGTCACCATCGCCACGCGCGGTCGGGTCGGGATCGGGCCGGTCAGGGGCGCGTCGACGGACTGGGGATCGCGCCGGTCGCGCCCGGCCATGATCGAGAGCCCCAGCCGCAGGTCGGCCACGGAACGCGTCATCGGGCCGTCGGTCAGGAGCGCGTTCGCCATGCCGCCGTACTCGCCGGCGTTCACCGAGGCCAGCGGCACGCGCCCGACGGTGGGCTTCAACGATGCGATCCCGCAGCAGTACGCCGGATTGCGCAGCGAGCCGCCGATGTCGTTGCCCAGGCCGAACGGGGTCATGCCCGTGGCAAGCGCCGCCGCGTCGCCTCCGCTCGAGCCGCCTGGCGTCAGGTTGCCGTTCCAGGGGTTGCGCGTGCGGCCCCGGAGCGGATTGTCCGTGTCGAGCCGCGCGCCCATCTCCGGCAGGTTGGTGCGCGCCAGCGGAATGCCGCCCGCCGCCTTCATGCGCGTCACGATCGCGGCGTCGCGCTCCGGCAGCATGTTCGCCAACGCGGGCACGCCGTTGGTGGTGGGCGAGCCGACGCAGTCGATGTTCTCCTTGATGCTGAACGGCACGCCGTGGAGCGCGCCCCGGTCGTCGCCCGGCGCCGCGTCCGCCGCATCGGCGGCCTCGAGCGCGCTGTCGATGAGCGGGACGGTGACGGCGTTCACGATGGGGTTCACTTCCTCGATGCGATCGAGGTGCGCCTGGACGACCTCCCGGCTCGATACGTCGCCGCTCCGGATCATGGCCGCCAGGTCGCCGGCCGTGCGTCTCCACAGTTCGCTCATCGTCGCCTTTCCTTGTTCACAGGTGCCAGCGCCACAGCATAGCGTCCTGCGGCCGGTCCCGGGGACGCAAGCGTCAGGACGAGACCGCCAGCGATCCCATCTGCGTCCGGTCGAACGGCCGGTCGGGCAGCCCCAGGAGTTCCTGGCCGTAGAGCGACGCCATCCGGTCGACGTTCCCCGCCGGATGGTTGGTCATGGCCATGAGGTCGCGGTAGAAGCGCTGCACCGGGTGCCCTTCCCGGATCACGTCGCCGCCGGCGTTCTCGTAGACGGCGCCCAGGGCGTGGAAGCAGTCCATGATGGCGTTCGAAGCATCGTAGCGGGATCGCTTCGCGAGCAGCCGCGAACACTCCGGCGCGTCGCAGACGGCGTCGAAGATCTCCGTCCAGTTCTGGCGCATCCGGGCGTGATGGAAGTCCACCCGCCCGTGGGCCTCGGCGAGGCGCAGGTGCAGGAACGGGTTCCCGGCGGCGCGCCGCTGGGAGGAGGCCGCGACCCGGGCCCGGTTGATGTCGAGGAACGCGTCGAGCCCGCCGCGCGCCGCGCCGATCGCGGGGCAGGCGATCGCGTACCAGAACGCGGACAGCCACGGCACGCGGAACAGCGGCCGGTCGTTGACCCGCATGCCCGGCTCGTTGCGTTCGTGGACATCGACGATGCGGTGGGTCATGTGCTCCGGCACGAAGGCGCCTTCCAGGACCACGGACTTGCTGCCTGTGCCCCGCAGACCGGTCACTTCCCAACTGCCCTGATCGATCTCGAAGTCCCGTCGCGGAACGACGAAGCTCCGGAACTCGGGCTCCTCGATGTCGCGGATCACGGCGCCGAGGATCGCCCACGCGGCATGGTCGACGCCGCTGCTGAAGTCCCATCGTCCCGACAGCCGGAACCCGCCGGAGACCGACTCCGCCTGCCCGGTCGGCGCATAGGAGGTCGAGGCCAGGGTGTCGGGCCCGGGCCCGAAATACTCGTCCTGCGCCTCCTTGGCCAGGTGGGCGATCTGCCAGTTGTGGATGCCGATCAGCGACGCGAACCAGCCGGTCGACGCGCAGCGGGAGGCGACACGGCAGGCCGCCTCGAAGAAGGCGGCGGGATCGACCTCGAGTCCACCGTACTGGTGCGGCGTGACCGCCCGGAACATGCCGGCCGCCTCCAGCGCGTCGACCACCGCGTCCGGCACCCTGCCCAGCCGCTCCGCCTCCTCGGCATGTTCCGCGACCAGCGGCAGGACGTCGTCGACCTCCGCGAGGAGCCGCTGTCCCGCCGCCCGCGACTGTTCCGGCGCGTATTCGAAGTCGGGCATGCGCTTACACCGCGTGCAGCGCTTCGTACACGGTCGCCGCGAGCTTGCGGCTGACCCCGGGCGCCTTGGCGATCTCCTCGGCGCTCGCTCCCTTGATGGTGGCCACCGAGCCGAAGTGCGCGAGGAGCTCCCGCTTGCGCTTCGGGCCGACCCCGGGAATGGCGTCGAGTTCCGACTCGCGCTGCCGCTTGCGGCGGCGGCCGCGGTGGCCCGTGATGGCGAACCGGTGGGCCTCGTCGCGCACGTGCTGCAGGAGATGGAACGCCCCGCCGCTCGGGGGCAGCACGATCTCTTCGCCCGCGTCCGTGAGGATCCGTTCGAGGCCGGGCTTGCGGGACGATCCTTTCGCCACGCCGAGCAGGCGCACGTCCTCCACCTGCAGTTCGGCGAGCACGCCAGCGGCGCGGCGCACCTGGCCCATGCCGCCGTCGATGACGAGCACGTCCGGGAACGGCGCCTCCCCCTGTTTCAGGCGGCGATAGCGACGCCGCAGCGCCTGGTCCATGGCGGCGAAGTCGTCCCCGGGGGTGACGCCCTCGATGTTGAAGCGGCGGTAGTCGGATTTCAGCGGCCCTTCCTGGTTGAAGACGACGCAGGACCCGACCGTCTCGCCTCCCGACGTATGGCTGATGTCAAAGCACTCGATGCGGCGCGGCACGTCACCGAGCTCGAGCGCCTCCTGCAACTCGACGAAACGCGCGAACACGTTCCTGCGGTCGGCCACGAAGGACCCGATGGCGAGTTCGGCGTTCTGCCGGGCCATCTCGAGCCAGCGCGCGCGCTGGCCGCGCGGGCCCGCGACCACCGCCCCCATTCGGCCCGCCGTCTCGATTAGCGCGTCATGCCGCACGTCCCCGGGGGTGGGCGGGCCGGAGACGATCACGCTGCGCGGAATCTCCCGGTCGCCGCCGCCGAAGTAGTACTGCGACAGGAAGGCCGACAGCAGGGCGCCCGGCTCCACGTCGAGGTCGTTCCGCGGGAACCACGCGCGCTGGCCGAGCACGCGGCCGTCGCGCACGAAGAGCCCCTGCACGCAGGCATGTCCCCCGGCCAGCGCGATCCCGAAGGCATCCACGTCTCCCGCAGCGCCGTGCACGTACTGGTTCTCCTGGACGCGCACGAGGTGCTGGATCTGGTCGCGGTACTTGGCTGCCCGTTCGAAGTCGAGGTCGGCGGACGCGGCCTCCATCTTCTGCTGGAACTCCTTCAGGACGGCCCGGCTGGAACCCTCGAGGAACAGCACCGCGAGGCGTACGTCGTCCGCGTACTGCTCGGGTTCGACGAGGCCGACGCAGGGCCCGCTGCAGCGATGGATCTGGTACTGCAGGCAGGGCCGCGAACGGTTCTGGAAGTAGCTGTCCTCGCAGGAGCGCAGCCGGAACAGCTTCTGCAGGATGTTCAGGCTGTCGCGCACGGCGTAGGCGCTCGGGAACGGGCCGAAGTAGCGTCCCGTCTTCTTCTTTGCGCCCCGGTGGAAGGCGAGGCGCGGGAAGTCGGTGTGGTCCGTCAGGTGAATGTACGGGTACGACTTGTCGTCCCGCAGGACGACGTTGTACGGCGGCCGGTCCTCCTTGACGAGGCTCTGCTCAAGCAGCAGCGCCTCCGTCTCGCTGCGCGTGACGGTGACCTGCACGTCGCTCACCTTCGAGACGAGCGCCATGGTCTTCGCGGTGAGCCCGGAGGCGCGGAAGTACGTGGAGACGCGCGCCTTGAGGTTGCGCGCCTTGCCGACGTAGAGCACCCCGCCCTCCGCATCGAGCATGCGGTAGACGCCGGGCTTCCGGGTCAGGGACGCGAGGAACGGTTCCGGGTCGAAGCCGGTCATGCGCGTCCCGTCCCGTGCCGGTGTCGTGCACGGCGTCGAGACGGTAACCGTAGGGGACGGGCTTGTCCCGTCCCGCGCCGGTGTCGTGCACGGCGTCGAGACGGTAACCGTAGGGGACGGGCTTGTCCCGT
>VXNE01000680.1 GCA_009840715.1 Gammaproteobacteria bacterium | reverse complement strand
TTTGACTTGGTTGACTACCCGCGCGCGCCTGTGGGGGGTTTTCGCTCGGTAGCTCGGGGACCCGTCGCCGGCGACGCCCCCGGTGCCGGCGGCGACCACGAGGTGGATGGGGAGTCGCAGGCCGGCGGAGAGATCGAACAGGTCGTCGAGGAGGCCGACCAGCGCCAGCGTCGCCGCGCCGCCGGCCAGTACGAGCGCGAACGGATCGCCCTCCATGGCGGCCGACCAGGTGAGCCAGGCCAACGTCGGGATGACGAAGCCCAGGCCGCCGATGCTTGCCACCGGCACGGAGTGGGCGCTGCGGGCGTTGGGGATGGCCATGACCCCAAAGCGCCGGGCAAGCAACAGGGCGGCGCCGGTGCATACCAGACCCGCCACGAACGCCGCCCCGACGAGGGTCAGCATGGCTGCACGGCGTCGGGCGCCCGTGTCGGGGTCATCGGTCGAGCGGTGTCCTGGCCTGACTCAGCGGACAGGAACCCTAGCACAGCGTCGGGAGCGCCCGGCCGGGAGCGCCCGGCATCCGGGCGCCCCCGCGCCGGTCAGTCGCCGAGGGCGATCCGTTCCTCGTTCCGCGCAACCGTGGCGTCGCCGATGCCGCGGACCTGGGTCAGGTCGTAGGCGTCGGTGAACCGACCGTTCTCCTCTCGGTAGCGCACGATCGCCTCCGCCTTGGTCAGCCCGACGCCATCGAGCACCCGCGCGATGGTCTCCGCGTCCGCGGTGTTCACGTCCACGGTCGCTTCTTCGGCATGGGCGTGGGCGCCGGCGGCCAGGATCAGCGCCAGCAGCGCCGAACGCGCCAGGGCGCCGGTGAATCTCCACGTTTTCATCGTCAGTCTCCTTGCTCGCGTTAGGGACTCCCAAAATACGGTCCGGTCACACGGTTGGCTGTGCGCCTGGGCTGCAAGATCCGTGCGCCTGGAGCCCGACGTCGCGTGCGCCATCTCGGGATGCGCGTATCGCCGCGGGGCGATTTCATGGTGGAACGCCGGGCTGTTTGGCACACTTGCCTCTGGCCTGCCCGGGTCGAGCCGCTTGGGACAGGGAACGCGCAAGCGGCCGGTGAGCCGCCGGGGTAAGGGGAGACCGATATGGATCTGACGGCGCACTGGGTCGGGATCGTGGCCATCGTGGTGTTCGTCCTGTCGTACGCGGTGGTCATCGCCGAGGAGTTCACGCACCTCAGGAAGTCCGTGCCCGTCATGCTCGGCGCGGGGATCATCTGGGCCTTCATAGCGGCGGAGTACGCGGCGGGCGGGATGGACCACGAGGCCGAGGAGGCGGTCCGTCACTTCCTGATCGAGTTCGGCGAGCTGTTCCTGTTCCTGCTCTGCGCGATGACCTACGTCAACACCATGAGCGAGCGTCGCGTGTTCGACGCGCTGCGATCGTGGCTGGTGCTCCACGGCTTCACCTACCGGCAGCTCTTCTGGATCACCGGCGTGATCAGCTTCTTCCTGTCGCCCATCATCGACAACCTGACGACGGCGCTGGTGATGTGCGCGGTCGTGCTGGCGGTCGGCAAGGGCAACACGCGGTTCATCAGCATCGGGTGCGTGAACATCGTGGTCGCCGCGAACGCCGGCGGGGCGTTCAGCCCCTTCGGCGACATCACAACGCTGATGGTCTGGCAGCGCGGCATCGTGGACTTCTTCACCTTCTTCGCCCTGTTCGTCCCGTCGGTGGTGAACTACATCATCCCCGCCGTGGTCATGGCGCTGTTCGTGGAGAAGGCCACGCCCCAGGTCGACGCCGACGAGAAGGGGGTGCGGATGCGCCGCGGGGCGAAGCGCATCATGTTCCTGTTCGGCTGCACGATCGCGACGGCGGTGTCCTTCCACAACTTCCTCCATCTGCCGCCGTTCCTGGGCATGATGACGGGCCTCGCCTACCTCAAGATTTTCGGCCACTACCTGCACCGGACCGAGATGTCGCTGGCGCGTCGCCGAGCGGGGCCGGAAGCCGGCGACATCCAGCCCTTCGACAGCTTCCGGGAGGTCGCGCGGGCGGAGTGGGACACCCTGCTCTTCTTCTTCGGGGTCATCATGTGCGTGGGCGGCCTCGGCTTCGTCGGGTACCTCGAACTCGTCTCGCAGTACATGTACGTCGAGCTCGGCCCGACGTTCGCGAACACGATGGTCGGCATCCTCTCGGCGATCGTCGACAACATCCCCGTGATGGTCGCGGTGCTCCAGATGCTTCCGGAGATGGACATGACGCAATGGCTGCTCGTGACCCTGACGGCGGGCGTCGGCGGCAGCATGCTCTCTATCGGGTCGGCGGCCGGCGTGGCGCTGATGGGCCAGGCGCGGGGGCTGTACACCTTCTTCGGCCACCTGAAGTGGACCTGGATCATCGCGGTCGGCTACTTCGCGAGCATCTGGGTCCACCTGGCGATCAATACGCGCTTCGACGGTGTGATGCCGTGACCCGCGTCTGGGACCTGCCGATCCGGCTGTGGCACTGGCTGTTCGGAGGGTGCGTGCTGTTTTCGCTCTACACGGGTCTCGCGGGCGACTTCTCGCTGATGGAATGGCACCAGCGGTCGGGCTACGCGATCGTGGCGCTGTTGATGTTTCGGGTCGGGTGGGGGCTGTGGGGAGGACTCTACGTACGCTTCCGCCACTACGTGACGACGCCCCGCGCGGTGCTGGCCCACTTCACGCCGGCCCTGCGCGCGTCCTCAGGAGACCTGCCGGCGAAGGCACACACGGCACCGGGCATCGCCCTGGTGGTCGTGCTGTTCCTGGCGGTGGGGGTGCAGGCGACGACCGGACTCTTCGCGACCGACGACATCTTCCTGAACGGCCCGCTGCGCGGATACGTCGACGAAGGGGTCGCCGACGCCATGAACTGGGTGCATCACCGCGCGTTCTGGCTGGTGATCGGCCTCGTCTCGATCCACCTCACCGCCCACGTCGTCTACGGAGCCATGCGGGACCCGACGCCGCTCGCCATGATCACGGGCCGCAAGGCCGTGGACCTGCCCGCGACGGACCACTACCTCCTGCGGGCAGCGGTGACGATCGCCGTGACCGCCGGTCTCGTCTACCTAGTACTGCGGTCGCTGTAGGGGAGGGGCTTGTCCCCTCCCGTGTCGAGTTCGCGCATGGCGTCACGACGGGCGACCACAAGGGTCGCCCCTACTCCGCGCGGTAGTTGTCGTGGCAGCCCTTGCACGCCTGGCCGAGTTGCATCGCGGCGGGCATGACCTCGCCGCCGGCCGCGACGACGTCGCTCAGGTTCCCGGCTGCCGCCTCGAACGCGCTGAGCCGCTCCGCGAAATCCTCGGCGTCTTCCCAGATGCCCGGCAGTGCGTCGCCGCCTTCCGATCCTGCCGGGAACAGCGTCCCGGCGATGCCGGACATGGCCTGGAGGGCATTCGCGTGCGCGGCCAGGTGCCCGGTGTGCCCCACCTTTCCGGTCAGGATGTCGAACAGCGCCGTGGTGTGTCCGCCGACGGCGGCCATGGTGTGCTGGCGGTACTCCATCGCGCCCTCGGACGCACCGAGGGGCAGCGCCAGCAGGGCGAGCGCGGTAGCGGACAAGGAGCGGGAAAGGGACATTCGCATGGCTGTCTCCGTCAGCGGATGGCTCCATGAGACTATTTTCGCGGGCGCGCGGCAAGCGTGTCCGGGTTGGCGGCTACAATGACGCCCATGAACGTAGACATCGACCGGCTGCTCCACGCCCTGCGCGACGACGACTACCGCACCCGCTGCGACGCGCTGCGGGCTTGCTGCCCCTGTCGGAACGGCAACCTGCGCGATCCCGTGATTTGGCGCGCCGTGTTCGACAAGGCGTTGCG
Source organism: Gammaproteobacteria bacterium (assembly GCA_009840715.1). Classification (GTDB taxonomy): domain Bacteria; phylum Pseudomonadota; class Gammaproteobacteria; order Pseudomonadales; family Azotimanducaceae; genus VXNE01. Next base: position 295 of record VXNE01000680.1, on the reverse strand, counting down.
CGGCAACCTGCGCGAGCGCGACCGGGCCGCCCATGCCATCGGCACCCTGACCGAAAAAGCCGTGGAGAACGCGGCCTGGCGCGACGTGCTGAAGGAATTCAGGACGGAACTGGACGCCTTGCGGCGCGACCCGCGCGCTTCGCGGCTGCTGCTCGGCCAAATGAAGAAGCATGGCCATGCGCATCGCGGCGCCGCGGCGCAGGGATATCGGCGCCGACGCCGTGTGCTCGATCTCGCGACCCCGGCGGAACTCGCGGCGTGGGTGAACGGTCACCTCCGCCTGCCCGCCCCGGAC
>VXNE01000059.1 GCA_009840715.1 Gammaproteobacteria bacterium | reverse complement strand
GTACCCGCCCCCGACGATGACCGACTGGAACACGGTGCCCGGAATGATCCAGGCCTTGAACCACCTGATCACTGGCCGGCAGCTTTCCGCTTGTCGTTCACATCCCACCGAGACTCATGTCGGGCTACGATCCATGCCTTCGGGCCTCTTCACCGGCTCTCTTCGTCGCTCTAGAGGAATCGCATTGTCGGCCCCAGATTTCACCATGCAACGCGGAAGACCAACCAGCGACAGGCGACGATTTCTGCGCAACGCCATGATTGCGGCCGGGCTGCCGCTGTTCGTATCTTTCCTGCCCGGCCGCGCCGAGGCGCGTGGATCCCCGCCGGAGGACTCCGGCCCGTCCGACGATGCCGCGTTCCGCATATCCCTGCCCGGCACTTATCGAGGGTACAGCCAGGGCATCGCCGACGGCTTCTTGCGTTCTTCCCGCTACGTGGCCGTGCGCGACGGCACGCGCATGGCCCTCGACATCTACCGGCCCACGCTGGGCGGGCACTTCACCGGGGAGCCGCTGCCCCTGGTCGCCATGAGTACCGGCTACCGCCGGGCGTGGATCATGTCGGATCGCGAAAGCCCACTGGTCCGGCGGAAATGGCCCGGGCGGCAAGCCGGTGATTTCGCCTCCCAGGCCGTGCGCGCGGCCCGACTGCCGGACCTTCGTACGGCAACCTGGCCCGAGGAAGCGCAGCACCTCGCCCCGGCCCAACTCGCCGACTGGCTGCTCGACAACGGATCGGTCTGCGAATACCTGCTGATGCATGGATACAACATCGCGATCATCGACACCCGGGGTACGGGGGCGTCCTTCGGCAGCGCCACCGGCCCTTCCGCACTCCAGATCGGTCAGGACCTCGACGACCTGTTCGAGTGGTTCGCGGCCCGCCCCTGGTGCGACGGCAACATCGGCATGATCGGCGCCTCCTGGCATGGCGCGGTGCAGCACATGGCGCTGTCCTACGGCGCAAGACGACTCAAGGCCGTCATGCCGCAGATGACGCCGATCGATCAGTACCTGGGTCTCTGGCCCGGAGGTATCTACAACATCGGCCTGATGCGCGACTGGTTCGAGCTTCGCGCGGGACAGGACGGCATCGCGGAGCTGTCGGCCCTGCCGGTGGACGCGGACCAGGACGGCAAGCTGCTCCGCGCAGCCATGAGCGCGCGGCGCCCCGCGGAGGGTACCAGCGGCGAACCGACCGCGACACGGGAGGGGATCGAACGCCAGAACGCCATCATGGCGGGCCTGACGCGGGACCGCTTTCAGCTCGGCCAAGGCCTCCTCGACGTGTCTTTCGGCGACGGCACCCGGGGGAACATCGCCCAGGCGCCCCTCGACTTCGCCCGCGCCAACCTCGGGCAGACGGCGGTGTACAGTTGGAACGGCTGGTGGGACATCTATGCCCGCGAAGGGCCGATGGCGCACGCGAATCTCACGACCCCCCGCAAGCTCCTGATGGGCCCATGGAACCATGGCAACTACTGGGATACGAGCGAGGCGCTACGCTGGTTCGACTACTGGTTGAAGGGCATCGACAACGGCATCATGGAGGAACCCGAGGTGGTGTTTGCCACGGCCCAACCGGGAGGACGGCCGTTGTGGCGCCACAGCGAGACGTTTCCGCCGCCCGGCGTCCGAGACGTCCATCTCGCGCTCACGACCGACGGGCTGATGACCGCAGGCGTCGCGCCGCCTCGCGCCCTCGTGTCGTTCGAGACGGACGACTCGGCAACCTCCGGACCCGGCGCCCGCGCCTGGGGATTCTCCCTCGGCCCGCAACTCGATTACTCGGCCCTGGAGGACGCCGCCGGCAAGGGCCTGGTCTTCGAGTCGGCACCGCTCGGCGAAGCCCTCGACATCTGCGGCTATCCCGCGTTGCGGCTCAGGCTGTCCTCGTCGTCGAACCATGCCAGGGTGTTCGCCTTCCTGCATGACCTCGCGCCGGACGGCCGCGCCCACTGCATCGCCGAGGGGTGGTTCGACTACCGCTTCCGCAAGCCGGGCATCGCGCCCTACGATACGCTCGGTACGGCCTGGTACAGCTTCGCAGCTTCCGACATGCTGCCGGTAGTGCCAGGTGAAACCATGCTGGCAACCATCGATTTCACCCCGATCGCCTGGCTGGCGCCGGCCGGCCACCGGCTGCAACTCATCCTCACCGGTGCGGACCGCGACAACGCCTACCAGGCGCCAGCCGAAGCGCCGCCGGTGCTGACGATTCTCTGCGGCGGCGAAGAGGGCTCCGCGTTGCAGTTGCCGGTGCCCCCTCAATCCGGCGCGCCACCGATCATCGAAGGCGCCTTTGCGGCGTTGCCGGAAGCGTCGGCGGTCGGCGTGGTCGCCGGTTGAGGGGCGAAAGACGGAGCGGCATGAGGGGACTCCGAGACATCTGCCGGCCACGGCGCAAACGCGGCAAGTTGCCGGCGTCGGCCCGATTGGCGTTCGCGACGATTGGGCTCCTGGCCATCGCCCAGCCCTGTTTCGCCACCCCCCTCCCCGACCCCGAACCGCGCTACGAGGTCGAGGTCAGCCGCAGCGTCATGGTGCCCATGCGAGACGGTACGCGCCTGTCCACGGACGTCTACCTGCCCGTCGGGGCCGAGCGCAAGCTCGGCGCCATCCTCATCCGCCTGCCGTACGGGAAGCACCGCTGGTACCGCCCCGACCGGTACAAGGGCGCGTGGATCTTCGCCGGGCAGGGCTTCGCCGTCGTGGTCCAGGAGATGCGCGGCACCTACCAGTCCGAAGGCCGCTTTCGGCTCAACCAGGACGAGAAGCCGGACAGCGAGGACACGCTGGACTGGATCGTCCGCCAGCCCTGGTCGAACGGCACCGTGGGCGGCTACGGCTGCTCGATCATGGCCCAGGTGCAGCACGAGATGGCGCGGACCGGCCATCCGGCCCTGCGCGCGCTGATTCCCCAGGCTGCGTTCGGCGCGGAGACCGGAGGCGCCCAGGAACTGTCCAACCTGTTCGGCTGGACGTTCAGCCGGGGTACGGTCCTCTACCTGCGCCCGCCGCGGGGCGCCCCGGACGATTTCTGGGCCCGCTACGGCGACCTCTTCGACCCCGCGCCAAAGCTGCCCGAAATCGATCCGCTGCCCATCCTCAACACCTTGCCGGTCATCGACATGATGAAGAAGGCCCAGGCGCCTGCGAACGACTTCGAACACTTCATCCGGGCGCTGGGCGACGCGCCGCGGACGGAGTGGGCGGTCAGCGACGAACTCGCCCGGGCCGTCGCGCGAATCCCCACCCTGCACATGAACTCCTGGTATGACGCCGGCGCCGCCCGCACGCTGGAACTGTTCCGCCGGGCTCGGGCGCTGGCCACTCCGGACAGTCAAGTGCGCCACTACGCGATCATCGGTCCCGGACAGCACTGTGTCGGCTTCTTCCTGGGCGTGCGCGAGCACACCGGGAACACCGTGATCGGCGAACGGGACTTGGGCGACGCCCGCTACGATTTCCGGGGCCTCTACAACCGCTGGTATCGACACCTGCTGGAAGGCGAGGAGAACGGCGTACTGGACATGCCGCCCCTGCAGTACTACCTGATGGGCCGCAACGAGTGGCGCTCCGCGGCCGCATGGCCCATCCCCGGTACCCGCTTCACGAAGTTCTACCTGCACAGCGGCGGCCAGGCCAACACCCGCCTGGGCGACGGCCTGTTGAGCGTTGCGGAACCGCGCGACGAACCCCCCGACCGCTTCACCTACGACCCTGGCTTCCCCGTGCCCACCCACGGCGGACAGGTGTGCGCCGACTGCCTGCCCGGGGCCGCGGACGCGTCGGGCGACTACGAAGTCGCCCTGCCCGACGGGGCCTTCGACCAGTCGCAGCTCGAAATGCGGCACGACGTGCTCGTCTACACCACCGCGCCCCTCGCCGAAGCCGTCGAGGTGACCGGGCCGGCGCGGGTCGTGCTGTATGCGGCCAGTTCGGCCACCGACACGGACTTCACCGCGAAGCTCGTGGACGTGTACCCGGACGGGCACGCCTACAATCTCGCCGAGGGCATCATCCGCGCCCGCAAGCGCACTCCTGGCGTCATCGAAATGCTCACCCCCGGCGAGGTGACGAGGTTCGACATCGACCTGCAGGTCACCGGCAACTGG
>VXNE01000338.1 GCA_009840715.1 Gammaproteobacteria bacterium | reverse complement strand
CGGCGGGGCGCGGCGCGCGCGCTGCTGCGGGGGCACTTCGTGGGGGGACGCGAGCGGCCCTTTGCGGACCCGGTGCAGCCCGTCGGCCCCGGGCGGTTCGATGCCGACCGGCAGGTCGGTGACGCCGGGCAGCCGTGCCGCGAGGCGGCGCGCGTTCGCTTCGACCGCGAAGGCGCCGACCTGCAGGTACTCGCCATCGTCCCGCCGGACCACGAATCCGAGCGATTGCGGCGTTCCGTTCGGCGGACAGGTAGGCAATCCCGGGTCGGCAGCGGCTTTCTCCTGCACCTGCTCGGCGGGAGACGTCACTGTTTCGGCGGCCGCACGGCGGGCCGCGGACTCGCCTGCCGACGTTTCGCCGGCGACCTGGGGTTCCCCTTCCCATGGCGCGCCTGGGTTCGGTGCTGGCGGCTCGGCAGTCACGGCCAACGGCTCATCGCTCGTCACAGTCTCGACCTTGACGCCCGCAGGTGCCGGGGCCGACTCCGTCGGCGCGTTCTCCACAGCGGCTGGCTCGCGAACCACGCCGGCCGCGATGGCCAGCCCGGTCGGTACGTCGCCGTCATCGACGGTGCCCGCTACGAGCGAGCGTTTCGGCGCAGCATCCGGGCTTGCCGGCTCGGGCATCGCGTCAGCGGCGTACGCCGCCAACGGCGGGGAGGGCGATACCAAAGGCGGGCCGCCGACTGCTCCCGGTGCCCGCTCGGCGATCGCCACGGGCGTTCCGGCGGCGATCTGGACCGGCGCGGGCGGCGCTTCGTCCCGGACCGCCGGCTCGGAGTCAATGTCCCGTTCCGCGGGCGAACGCTCGGCCACAGCCGGCGCGGGTGGCGCACTTTCGCCGTCCGGCGGTTCGTCGGTCGAAGCGGTCGCTGCGTCGGCCGGGGCACCGGCCACCCCGCCTGCCGCGGTCGCCGGCGCAGCCCGCACCCTCCAGGCGGCGACGGCTTCGGCCACAGCCGGCGAGGGCGGGGGCTGGGCATCCGGCTTCGCCGTTCCACCCTCGCGCGCGAGCACCGGCGGAGCCGGCATGGGAAGGCCCTCGTCCGGTCCTCCCGCCGGCAGCCTACCGCCCGGAGCGGGCGCGTCGGATGCCGGGCGGTAGGCGGCGGCGATCGCCACCGCGCGGTCGAGGTTGTCGCGGAACCGCTGCTCGTCGGGCGCGAGCAAAACTGCGCGCCGCACCGCCGCGACCGCGCCGTGCGGATTCCCCTCCAGCATGGCGACCACCGCCAAGCCGTTGTGCCCCCAGGCGGCAAGCGCCGGCACGGCGCCTTCGCCGGCATCGGCGATGCGCCCGAAACTCGCCCGCGCCGCCTCGAGGTCGCCGGCGGCGACCGAGGCGCGGCCGTGCGCCAGCCAGGCGGCCTGGCCGGCCGAGCGGGTCGGCGCGCGGGCGGCGGCGTCGAGATACCAGGTCGCAGCACGCGTGGGGCGTCCGGCGGCCAGCGCCACGTCGCCGAGCCCCATGCGCGCGCCCACGGCTTCCGGCGCGACGTCCAGCAGCCGCCTGTAGAGCCGGCGCGCGGTCTCCACCTGCCCGGCCGCCAACGCCGCGCGGGCCATCGGCACCACGGCCCGTTCGATCCGCGCCGCGCGCAGCTCGGCGTCCGACGGCAGGGACGAGCAGCCCCCGGCCAGCAGGACGGCAAGCGCTGCCGTCCAAGCGGACGCGCGCCGCCAGGGCGTCACTCGGCCTCCATCGCGGCACCGAGGCCGACGAGCGAATTCAGGACGCGGTCGAGCACGGCGCGCTCGCGCTTCGGGACGGCCTTCTCGGGTTCGCCGAGCGCCATCGCCGCAGCCATCCCCTTCAGGTACGGCAGGACGACGTCCGGCGGTCGGTCGCCGAGGTGTTCGCGCAGCTGCGCATCGTCGAGCAGCCGCGGCAGCGGCCGGGCGTGGTTCACCACCAGCGTCGACGGCGCGCCGTTCAGTCGGCGCAGCCAGCGCGCCGCCACGGAGACTCCGGCCGGGGTCGGCTCGAACACGATGACGTGGCTGCTCGCCGCATGGCGCAGCGCCTCGAAGCGGACGACGTCCAAGCCGCAGACGAGCACCATGTGCGCGTGCGCCGAGAGCGCGGCGACGACGCGGGGCAGGCCCGATGCGTCGCCCCGGGATTCGATCTGGTCCAGCGGGTAGGCGACCAGGCCGATGCGCGGCGAAACGCGCGCCACCAGCCGGTCGACCCCGGTCACGGCGCTCTCGGCGAGCGCCTGCGACAGGCCCCGCTCCGGCGTGGTGTCGAGGGCCAGCGCCAGGGTGCCGAAGTCGCCGTCGAAGTCGGCGCAGGTGACGTAGCGACCGCGGTCCCCGGCGAGCCGGGCCACGAGCGCGGTCACGGTGTTGGCGCCCATGCCCTTGCCGAGCACCAGCACGACGCGGCTGGTCTGGATCTCCGGGCGCGCCTCGCCGCTGCCGGCATTGTCCACGTCGGTCAGTGCCCGGCGCAGGTCCGCCACCTCGAGCGGCTTGGGGAGGTACAGGAACACGCCGCCCCGGTACAGCTCGTTGGCGAGCACGACGCTGTTCTCCGACCCGGTGGCGAGAATCACCGTGTCGGGGCGGCAGACGCGCAGCAGCTCCACGACGTGCACCAGCGGGTTCTGCTCGCCGTCCAGATCGACCAGCAGAACGTCCGCCGACGGCTCCGCCTCGCACGCGCGCACGGCCTGCCTGATGGTGCCGCGCCTGACCGTCGCCTGCGGGTCGGCCTCGGCCACCGCAAGCCGGCTGTCGCTGTCGCTCAGGTAGGCTGCGAGTTCCGGCATTCGCCGCTAGCTCCCGCCCGGCGTCCCGGTCGCGCCGGACGTCGCTCCGCTGCCGCCGAGCCAGTCCGCGGCGGCCCGCACGGCACGCGCGGCGTCCTGCTGCGCCGTGTCCGGCGTCTTTGCCGCCTCCGCCATGAGTTCGCGGACGAACGCCTCGTAGTCGCCGGGCGCTTCGCCGATGCGGGCGGGCTGCGCCGCGCAGGCGCCGAGCAGCGCACAGGCACCGAGCAGCACGGCCGCGCCGGGCCGCGCGCCGGCGCCATATCTTTCTCCGCCCATCGCCGTCCTCTCCGTCAGTAGTGGAACTCGTTGCCGATGCGGCGCGCCGCCGCGGCCGCGGCGGGCAGCCCGGCGACGCCCGCCGTCGCGAGCCCCGCGACGCCGGCGACGATGGTCGGGGTCACCACGATGATGAGTTCCGCGGAGTCGTCGCGTTCGGCCGTCGAGCGGAACAGCGCGCCCCACAGCGGAACGTCCTTCAGGAGCGGGACGCCGGAGTCGCTCGACGACGTGCTGCGCCGGTACAGCCCCGCGATGGCGATGGACTCGCCGTCGCCCAGTTCCACCGTCGTGGCGGCCGAGCGCTCGTTGATGTTCGGCACCTGCGCGCCGGCGATGGTGGTGCCGCCGAGGGCAAGCTCGCGCACCTGGGCGTCGACGGTGAGGGAGATCTGCTCGCTCGACAGGACAGTGGGCGTGAACGTGAGGCCGACGCCCGTCTGCCGGTACTCGGTGCCGACGACGCCGCGGTCGGTGATGGCCGGCACCGGCACCTCGAGCCCGGAGAAGAACTCGGCGGGCTCGCCGCTCATGGTGGTGAGGCTCGGCCGGGCATGCACGGTCACCAGGCCGTTGCGCGCCAGGGCGTCGAGGAAACCGGTCAGGCGGTACTTGCCGCTGTTGAGTTCGTGGGTCTTCGACAGCACGATGCCGCCCTCGCCGCCGCGCGGCGCCGGAAGCTGCGTGCCGAGTTCCTCCGTCTCGATCTCGAACAGGAGGCGACCGGTGGTCTCCTCGACGCCGACGACCGTCTGCTCGAAGACGCGACCGACCTGGAGCGCCCCGGTGCCGAGCCGGACGCCGGTGCCCCAGACCCACTCCGTGACGTCCGCGAACGGGTTGAGGTCTACGGACCAGTCGATGCCGAGTTCGTTCGCGACCGAGCGCGACACCTCGGAGATCAGCACCTCGAGACTGACCTGCGCGGGCGCGGCCAGCTCCACCGCGTTGATCACCGGGCCCGGGGCGACAGCGCGGACGCCCTCCAGGACGCGCGCCGCCTGCGCGGGGCTTGCGGCGGTGCCGCTCCCGAACAGCGTGCCGCCCCCCGCGGCGCCGCCCGGGCC
>VXNE01000551.1 GCA_009840715.1 Gammaproteobacteria bacterium | reverse complement strand
TTGTCTCGTGGGCTCGGCGATGTTTATTAGCGACTGGGCGTCGCCGGCGTTGTGGCGGGCTCCTCGCCGGACCCCTCTCCTTCGCCGTCGCCGGCGGTCTCGTCCGCCGGGGGCTCCTGGGGTTGCGGGGCCTGCGGGATGGGCAGGGGACCGCCGCCGCCGATGCTGACCGGGGTCGACGAGCCGATGTTGGTCGCCGGCGCCATGGCCGCGACGTGGCTCGCATACATGATGTAAGTGCCGGCGCTCGCGGCGCGGGCGCCGTTCGGCGAGACGTAGGTCGCGACCGGGACACGGGAGGCTAGCAGCACCTTGATCATGTCGCGCATGGACTTGTCGAGCCCGCCTGGCGTGTCGAGCCGCAACACTACGAGGTCCACGCCAGCGTCCTCGGCGTCCTCCAGCGACCGGATAAAGTAGTCGGCCGACGCCGGGCCGATCGCGCCGTCGATCTCCAGTACCCAGACCTTCGCGCCGACGGCCGGTTGCGCAAGCACGAGGCTGCAGAGGAGTGCGCCGAGAACGGCGAGGGCACGCCCGTACACCGGCGTGTCCCGGGCCCTTCGTTGCGGGTCGGCGATGGAGTGATCCCGCGGGCCAATGCCCCCGCGGTGACGCACGGAGCGCGTACGCATGCATCTATTCTGACACAGTTCGCAGTGCACACCGTGGGTCTGCATTGCACGAGAGTGGTGGATCGTTGCACGGTGCCCGGTGATGTCTTGAAAGCACCAATAGAGAACATCATGATGCTGCCATGCGGACTAAGGTGACTCTCGAGGCCGACGCCGAATCGCTGCCGCGGGAGACCATGCGCCAGCGTGGTCAGAGCTTCAAACAGGCGCTCAACGAAGCCGTTCGTCGTGGCCTGGCGGGAATGGCCGGCGATGCTGCGCCGTTCGTTCAGCGGACGTTTCCCATGGGCGCCCGTCCCGGATACGAACTGGCCAGGCTGTCCGCCCTCGAGGCGGAGCTGGACGCGATGGAGTTTCTCGAGACGATACGGTCTTCGCCCGACGAACACGGGTCGGGCGATTAATCGTTCCGGACGCGAATCTTCTCCTGTACACCGTCGATGCGAACAGCCCCTACCATGGGTCCGTGATCGAGTGGTGGACGGGCTGTCTGGGCGGATCCGTACCGGTCGGTCTATGTCACCCGGTGCTGTTCGCGTTCCTCCGCGTCAGCACGAGCGGGCGCATCTTTCCGTGAACCGCTGCCCATCGACACCGCCAGCAGCCTGGTGGCGGCGTGCATGGCGCACCCCGTGACGCGGCTGCTACTACCAGGGGAAGATCACGTGCGACAGGTGCCGGCAGTGCTGGCCGCCGACGGATCGGCGGACGGTGACCTGGTCAGCGATGCCCAGATTGCGGCACTCGCGCAGGCTCATCGCGCCGGAGTGCATACCGCGGACCACGACTTCCGGCGATTTCCCGGCGTCTCCTGCCGATATCCTCTCGCGCCTACCGCCTACCGCCTACCGCCTACCGCCTAGGGCCGGCACCGCAGAGGCCTGCCGACCAAACGAAGAGTCACGGGCGGCGCCCACACCGGCTACGCGCCAGGGATGTGCAGGTCCCGCTCTGCCAGCCACTCCGCATTGAACAGCCGCGACCGGTACTTGCTGCCGTCGTCGCAGAGCATCGTGACGACGACGTGCCCCGGCCCGAGTTCCCGCGCCACCTGCACTGCTCCGCACAGGTTGATGCCGGTGCTCGAGCCGAAGAACCAGCCGGAGTTCCTGAGCTGCCGGTAGACCATGTCGACCATGTCCTGGTCCGGCACCTGCAGCGCCCAGTCGACCTCCGCCCCGGCCAGGTTGTCGGTCACGCGGGAGTTGCCGATGCCCTCCGTGATCGATGGGCCCGGCGTCATCGTCGCCTCGCCGGTCGTCACGTAGTTATAGAGCGCGCTGCCCATGCAGTCGGACAGGACGAGCTGGATGTCGGAGTTCCGCTCCTTGAGGTACCAGGAGACGCCGGCCAGCGTGCCCCCCGTCCCGACCGCGCTCACGAAGGCATCGACCTTGCCGCCGGTCTGCTCCCAGACCTCGGGGCCGGTAGACTCGTAGTGGGCGAGCCGGTTGGCGGTGTTGTCGAACTGGTTCGCCCAGACGCCGTTCTCGAGCGAGTCCGCGTAGCGCCCCGCCTGCTTCTGGTAGTTCATCTCGTCGGCGTACGGCACGGTGGGTACGACGCGCACCTCCGCGCCGAGCGTGCGCAGGATCTCGACCTTTTCAGGAGACTGGTTGTCGGGCATGTAGATGACGCAGCCGTAGCCGCGCGCGTTGCAGATGTGCGCGATGCCGATGCCGGTGTTCCCGGCCGTGCCCTCGACCACGATGCCGCCGGGCTCGAGGGCGCCGCTCTTCTCGTGCTCGCGGATGATCCACCACGCGGCGCGGTCCTTGACGGAGCCGCCGGGACTCATGAACTCGGCCTTGCCGAGGATCTCGCAGCCGGTTTCTTCGGACAGGTCGGTGAGGCGAATGAGCGGCGTGTTGCCCACCGCTTCCACGAAACCGTCCCGAGTGTCCATGCCGCTCCCCTTGCCGCGCGGCGCGCCATTGTACAGACCGTGCCACGTGGCGCGCATTTGCACCGGGGCGGCTTCCTGATAGGTTGTCGGCGGGACACGGAGCGACGAGGGAGGAACGCGCATGTCGGACCGCAAGACGGTGGTGGACCCGCAGGCCATCGGACTGGCCTCGGAGCGCCTCGACGCGCTCAGGGAACGCGCACGGCAGGAGGTGGACCAAGGCATGCTGCCGTCGGCGCAGATTGCCGTCGCGCGCAACGGGCGCCTGGGCCTCTTCGAGACGTTCGGCGACGCGGACAACGACACGCTCTACTGCATCTTCTCGTCCACCAAGGCGATCACGTCGGCGGCCGGCTGGCTGGTGATCCAGGACGGGAAGCTGGACCTCGGCGAGCGGGTCGCGGACATCGTCCCGGAGTTCGGGTCGAACGGCAAGGAAGGCGTCACCGTCGAACAGCTCTTCCTGCACACCGCCGGGTTCCCGCACGCGCCCTTCCGGTCGCTGGACTGGGACGACGCCGCGCGGCGCCTCGAACGCTATCGGCAATGGCGCCTCAACTGGCCGCCCGGCTCGCGTTTCGAGTACCACCCGACGTCCAGCATGTGGATGATCGCGGAGCTCGTCGAGCGGCGTAGCGGGACCGAGTTCCGCCAGTTCGTCCGAGAGCGTATCGCGCTGCCACTGGGCTTGCCCGACCTCTTCGTGGGCCTGCCGGAAGACCGGAACGCCGCCGTGGCGGAATGCGTCCACGTCGGCGAGGCACTCACGAGCGAGGACTATGCGCGTCTCGGCCTGCCCGAGCCGCCGGTCACCGAGGTGACGGAGGACGCGATCCTGAGCTTCAACCGTCCGGAGATCCGTGCCGTCGGCGTGCCCGGCGGGGGGGCGGTGACCACGGCGGCCGATATGGCGCTCTTCTACCAGGGGTTGCTGCATGGCGGCGCCGGGGAAGGCCGCGTCTGGACGGACGAGACGCTCGCGATGGCGCGCACCGTGCGGAGTGCGGACCTCGTCGACCCGATGTACGGCAAGCCCGTACACCGCGCCCTGGGCGTCATCGTGGCGGGGGACGAGGACCGCAACTATCGTGGGTTCGGACACTCCAACTCGGAACTGGCGTTCGGTCACGGCGGCGCCGGCGGGCAGATCGCCTGGGCCGATCCCGCGACGGGCATCTCCTTTGGCTACTGCACGAACGGTCACGACCGCAATCCGCTGCGCCAGGGCCGGCGCGGCGTGAGCATCTCGAACCGCGCCGCCGTCTGCGCCGCCTGAGGCCCAAGGGAGAGCGTGGACGCCTCCGACGATCCCTTCGCCTGGGTCTGCATCCGGCACGACCGCGACGCGAAGGAGGTCAACGACGCCTCGCTGGTGCTGACCGCGGTCGGCATCGACAACTTCGTCGAGCGCCTGTCGGGACCGGACGAGTGGGGCGTGTTCATCCGCCGGGGAAACGTCGAGCTGGCGGCGGACCATCTCGAACGCTACCGGGTGGAGAAACAGCCACCCCGCCTCCGCGGTCAGCCCATCTTAACCATCGCACGCGGCTGGGGGTGTCGAATGGGAGTCGTGGGGCTGTGT
>VXNE01000249.1 GCA_009840715.1 Gammaproteobacteria bacterium | reverse complement strand
CCCCTCCGCGCCCCGCGGCGGGCTCTTTAGGTTGCTGGGGAACCCCCGCGCTCTCCCGGGCTGTCTACTTTCATGCGAGGGGTACCCCCTCGCGCTCCCCGGCTGAGGGCTCCGGCGGATGTCGTCGCGTGCTCCTTCACGATCTTCCGGCAGAGCTTTGCGATCTCGCGCTCGAGTCCGCGCACGCCGGCTTCCTTCGTGTAGTAGCGGATCAACTGCACGATGGCCGCGTCCGTGACGGCCAGGTCGTCCGCCTTGAGGCCGGTGAGGCGCTTCTGCTTCGGCACCAGGAAGCGCGACGCGATGTTGACCTTCTCGTCCTCGGTATAGCCGGGCAGGCGTATGACTTCCATGCGGTCGAGCAACGCCGGCGGGATGTTCATGGAGTTGGACGTGCAGATGAAGAACACGTCGGAGAGGTCGTAGTCCACTTCCAGGTAGTGGTCGTTGAAGGTGTTGTTCTGTTCCGGATCCAGGACCTCGAGCAGCGCGGACGCCGGGTCCCCGCGGAAATCCATGCCCATCTTGTCCACCTCGTCAAGGAGGAAGAGCGGATTGCGCACCCCGGCCTTGGCCATCTTCTGCACGACCTTGCCCGGCAGCGCGCCGATGTAGGTCCGCCGGTGTCCCCGGATCTCCGCCTCGTCCCGCACACCGCCGAGCGCCATGCGCACGAACTTGCGGTTCGTCGCCCGGGCGATGGACTCGCCGAGGGAGGTCTTGCCGACGCCGGGCGGGCCGACGAAACACAGCACCGGCCCCTTCACCTTGCTGACCCGGCCCTGCACGGCCAGGTACTCCACGATGCGTTCCTTGACCTCCTCCAACCCGTAGTGGTCCTCGTCCAGGATCTTCTGCGCGGCGTTCAGGTCGCGCCGGATGCGGCTCTTCTTCCGCCACGGGACGCTGAGCAGCCAGTCCAGGTAGCCGCGTACCACGGTGGCCTCGGCCGACATCGGCGCCATCATCCTGAGCTTCGACAGCTCGCCCGTCGCCTTGTCCTTGACGTCGCGCGGCATACCCGCCTCGCCGACCTTATTCGCAAGTTCGTCGAACTCGCCCGGCGTGTCGTCGATGCCGCCGAGTTCCTTCTGGATCGCCTTGATCTGCTCGTTCAGGTAGTACTCGCGCTGGCTCTTCTCCATCTGCTTCTTGACCCGCCCGTGGATGCGCTTCTCCACCTGCTGCAGCTCGACTTCCTTGTCCATCGCCGCCATGATCCGCGCGACCCGCGCATCGAGGTCGAACGCCTCCAGCACGGCCTGGCGCTCCGCCACGTCGAGCGACATCTGCGCCGCGATCGTGTCCACCAGGCGACCGGGCTCCTCGATGGCGGACACGGCGGCGAGGGCCTCCCGCGGGGCCTTCCTCGCGGTCTCGACGTACGTCTCGAACTTGGACTTGACCGCCCGTACCGCCGCCTCGCCAGCGTCGAGAGCCATCTCGGCCTCCGGCACGGCCTCCACGTCCGCCGCGAGGTGGGCGCCGTTGTCCGCCAGGCGGAGGATCCTGGCGCGCTCGCTCCCTTCGACGAGCGCCTTTACCGTGCCGTCCGGCAGCTTGAGCAACTGCAGGATCGTCGACAGGGTCCCCACCGGGAACAGGTCGTCCCGTCCCGGATTCTCCTGGGCGGCGTTACGCTTGGCGACCAGCAGGATGCGCTTGTCGGACGCCATGGCGGTCTCGAGGGCCGCGATGGAGGAGCGCGTGCCGACGAACAGGGGATGGACGCCGTGCGGGTACACGACCATGTCCCGCAGCGGGAGAACCGGAAGATCCGCCTGGGTGCGTTCGGTCACGGGGCTATTCGGGCCGGGACACGGGCCGGGACACGGGCCGGGACGCGCGCGCCCGGATCAGGACCCGGCGGTCAGTCTTCCTGCGCCGCCTTCGCACGATCCACGTTTTCGTAGAGCAGCATCGGTTCCGTCTCGCCGCGGATGACGCTGCCGTCGATGACGACCTTCTTGACCGACTCGGTCGACGGCAACTGGTACATCGTGTCGAGCAGCACCGACTCGAGGATGGAGCGCAGCCCGCGGGCGCCCGTCTTGCGCTCCATGGCCTTGACGGCCACCGCCGTGAGGGCGTCCTCCCGGAAGTCCACCTCGACGCCCTCCATGTCGAACAGCTTGGCGTACTGCTTGGTGAGGGAGTTCTTCGGATCGGTGAGGATCTGCACCAGCGCGTCGCTGTCGAGTTCGTCGAGGGTCGCGACGACCGGCAGGCGTCCCACGAACTCGGGAATGAGCCCGTACTTGATGAGGTCCTCCGGCTCCACCTGGCGCAGCGTATCGCCGATGTTCTTGCCTTCCTGCTCGCCCCGGACCTCCGCCCCGAAGCCGATGCCGCTTCGCGCGGAGCGGTCCACGATCACCTTGTCGAGGCCCGAGAACGCGCCGCCGCAGATGAACAGGATGTTGCCCGTGTCGACCTGCAGGAACTCCTGCTGGGGATGCTTGCGCCCGCCCTGGGGGGGCACGGAGGCGATCGTCCCCTCGATGAGCTTCAGGAGCGCCTGCTGGACGCCTTCGCCGGAGACGTCACGGGTGATGGACGGGTTGTCCGACTTGCGCGAGATCTTGTCGATCTCGTCGATGTAGACGATGCCGACCTGCGCCTTCTCGACGTCGTAGTCGCACTTCTGCAGGAGCTTCTGGATGATGTTCTCGACGTCCTCGCCGACGTATCCGGCCTCGGTGAGCGTGGTCGCGTCCGCGATCGTGAACGGTACGTCGAGGAGCCGCGCCAGGGTCTCGGCGAGCAGCGTCTTGCCGCAGCCGGTCGGGCCGATCAGCAGGATGTTCGACTTCGACAGCTCGACCTCGTCGCGCTTCTCGCGCGGCTTGGCCTTGGCCTTGGCGGCGCCCGGGCCGCCGCCCGAACCGGAGGCGGACCCGTTGCCGTTGTAGTTCAGCCGCTTGTAGTGGTTGTAGACGGCGACCGAGAGGACCTTCTTCGCGTGCTCCTGGCCGATGACGTATTCGTCCAGGATGGCCTTGATCTCGACCGGGACGGGCAGGCGATCCGCGTCCTTGCCGTCGCTGCCCTCCTGGACTTCCTCGCGGATGATGTCGGTGCAGAGCTCGACGCACTCGTCGCAGATGAAGACCGAGGGTCCGGCGATGACCTTGCGGACCTCGTGCTGGCTCTTGCCGCAGAACGAGCAGTAGACAAGCTTACCGGAGTCCCCGCCCCTGCCGGAGTTACGATCCGCCATACTCTCCTTCGCTCCTCGGTACCCGTCCGCCGTGCGCCCCGCGCCCGCCCCTCAACCTTGCTTGCAACGGCGGGATTTTGCAAGCCGGGGCCGCTTCGCCATCGCGCGGAACCCTACGAGGAAACCGCCGTGAGTTCGGCGCGCGGGTGCTGCACCGAATCGATGAGCCCGTACTCGACCGCGTCGTCGGGGCTCATCCAGTAGTCCCGGTCGGTGTCCTGGGAGATGCGCTCCACGTCCTGCCCGGTGTGGCGCGCCAGGATCTCGTTCAGCCGCTCACGCACGGCGACGATCTCCCGCGCCTGGATCTCGATGTCCGCGGCGACGCCGCGCGACCCACCCGCCGGCTGGTGCAGCATGACGCGCGAGTTGGGCAGCGCCATGCGCTTGCCGCGCGTCCCCGCGGCGAGCAGGAACGCACCCATGCTGGCGGCCTGGCCGATGCACATGGTCGACACGTCACAGCGCACGAACTGCATCGTGTCGTAGATGGCGAGCCCGGCGGTCACGGAGCCGCCAGGGGAGTTGATATACAGGTGCACATCCTTGTCCGGGTTCTCGGACTCGGCGAACAGCAACTGGGCGACGACCAGGTTGGCGACGTTGTCGTCCACCGGTCCCACCAGGAAGACGATGCGCTCCCGCAGGAGCCGCGAATAGATGTCGTAGGCCCGCTCGCCGCGGGCGCTCTGCTCCACGACCATGGGCACCAGGCCCAGGTTGCGGACGGGTGGGGGGGTTCGGTCTTCCACGGTCAGGTGTCCTCGTCTTCGGTCGGGTCAGGCGCCGGCCCCGCCATCACGTCGTCGTGCGAACTTGGAACGGCCGCGACGTCCGCCACCGACAGGACGTAGTCGACGCCCTGCTCCCAGAGCACGTCGGCCTCGACGCGGTGCCGCAGGGTG
>VXNE01000200.1 GCA_009840715.1 Gammaproteobacteria bacterium | reverse complement strand
TTTTTTTAATGAACCGGCGCCCCCCCAGATCTACACGCTTAAGATCGTCGGCAGCGTCAGATTGGTATAAGACACAGGCCCACCACAATGCCGGCGGGGGGACGAAGGCGACCAACGACCAGGTCGACGAGGTGGCGGCGACGGGAACGGCGCTCTCGGCCTCGCTCGACTCCCGCACTGCGCTCGACGACGCCGGCTTCCTGACCGTGCGCAAGGCCGCGCGCCTGCTGCAGCGCGTGCTGAAGACGGCGAGCACCACGCTGCGCGGCGTCGTGCTGCTGGCGCGCGCCGAGGACGTGGCCGCGACCGAGACGGACACGACCCGCGTGACGACGGTCGCCAATGTGAAGGCGCTGATCGCGCGGATCGGCGACGCCACGGCGCGCGCGGCGGCGGCGGCGGCGCGGACGGCGGCGGACGCCGCGCTGCCGAAGGCCGGCGGGACGATGACCGGCGATCTCACGCTTTCGGGCGCGCCGACGGCCGATCTTCACGCGGCGTCGAAGCAATATGTCGATGACAATGCGGGCGGCGATCTATCCGGTGTGGAAACAGAGATCGACCAGCTTCAGCATGTCACCCGCGATCTTCATGCCGTTGTTGAGCCCGGGACTTGGGAGACGGCTGATGATGGGGTTTTGATTGCCTCCACGCCGGACACCAGCGGTTACGACTCCACGGCCTTCGGGTCCGCCACCGCGATGGTCACCAACACGGCTGCTTCGAACAACAATACTCCGGTCTCGGTTTCAATCCGGTTGCCGGCCGGGGCCGATGTCAGCCAATACCGACTCATCAACGATCTCGGACTGGTCACTCCGGGGAACAGCTGGCAGAACCGAAACCTGGGGGTCTCGCCCGCCGATTCCGCCCACGACTACTACAAGCGCGTGTTCGTGCTCGGCGAACGGGAAGTCTCCTACGACTGGACGCTCCAGAAGCGCTCGGCGGACATTGACGAGACGTTCTACGACGGCGAGATGCGCGGCACCTTCGCGGAGGACCTGATCCCGCTTGCGGCGCTCGCGCCTGCCGTGCGCACGGCGATTGCGGCCGGCGGCGGTGCGGTGAACGACAATTTCCTCGGGCGCTCGTTCGAGTCCGTGATCTCGCCGGACCTGTCGGCGCTGGCGCTGCCGTTCGATGGAGGCCGCACGTCGGTGCAGATGCCCGATGACGGCAGCTATGACCTGACGCTCGTCGATGCGATGGCGATCACGGGAAAGATCGCGGCGGGGCAGCCTTTCGTCACCAACTGGTTCGGCGTGCTGTCGATCGGCGTCCACGCCAACCGGCATATCCGCGCGGTGATGGAGACGACGCACTCGTTCAACGGCAAGACGCTCGTCCACCGGCGGAGCCTGGGCATCGTGCGGGCGCTGACGAACTCGGTGTTCGCCATCGATCTGAACCGGGCCGACAGCTACAGCACGGTGGAAGTCGGCGATTACATGGACGCCCAGGGCAACACGGTGACCGTCACCGAGGCGGACCTGCAAGGTCCGACGACGATTACCTACAAGCTGAAGCTGGATTGCTACCGGAACGACAATCCGACCACGCGGCAGAGCGTGAATGTGATCTACCAGCAGTTCGAGGGCGTGCGGGTGGTCTCCTACCAGCTCGGCGTGGTCGGCGGTCCGATCCTGTGGCCGGGCATCAGCGACCAGCGCATCGTCTGGCCAGGAGTCTGACACATGGGCAACTTCTCCGACCTTCCCGATTTCGGCGACACGCGGGCGACGGACGAGATCGCCGTCGTGCGCGGCGGCGTGACCGGGCGGGCGCACCCTGCCGTTTCGGGCGGGGATGGCGCGACGCCGCTGATCGAGAACGAATTCGACGGGACGACCGGGACGAATACCGGCGAAGTCCTGGTTGCCGGGGTGGCGATCGAGAACAGCAACGCTGTGGCGTATGCGCTTCGGGTTGGCGGGACGACCGAGTATGCATTGGGCGCGACACTGTATGCGCTGCGGTCCAGCGCGCCGCTGGAGATCGGGAGCGCCAACTTCTACTCGAAGACCGGCGGCGGTGCCGGCAGGCTCTACCGCACGCTCGACGAGGCGACGGACGCCGCGCTGGAAATCTGGAAGGTCAATGACCTTGCGGCGATCCGGGCGATTCTGGCCGCGCTGGATTCAGGCGGCGAGGTGTTCACGGCTGCGCTCAGAGCCAAGCTCGAAGGTTTGAACGACGCTGTTATCGACCTGCTGGAGCCGCTGGTCGCAACCGACCTGACGGTGGGTGATGTCGTGCTCTCCGACGGGAGGTTCCGCCGTTACGCAAATCCGGGCGTGGCCAACGCGTTCGCCGGAGTGCTCGGAACCTACCGGGAAGCGCAGACCTACTACCTGGTCACCTCGCTCTCCAACAGCCACTTCGGCGCTCACGGTCGCTTCACCGACAACCACGACAGCGCCATCGGCGCGGTCCTGGTCGGCCAGGGCACCAACAACATCATGGAGGTGCACATCGACGAGGCGGCCTACGAGGCCGCCAAGGGGTCGGCGGTGGCGAGCGGCGACGAGATCAGCGCCGCCTTTACGGGCACCGTGAGCGGCTCGTCCACCACCACGACCCACGCGCTTCCCTACGTCCGGTCCTTCACCGTCGGCGACAAGACGTGGCTTTCCTTCGAGGGCCAGGCTCCCAACTCCGTGCCCAAGCGCATCGGCACGCACGCCGACGGCTGGTCCCTGATCGTCAGCCAGAATGGATCGGTCCTGCTGACCCATGCGGTCGACGACAGCCATTTCACTGAATACCCGATCGAGGCTGTCGACGATTACGCCCGCACCCGCGCCGAGGCGGCGCTGCCAGAGACGGGCGGGACCATGACGGGCGACCTCACGCTCGACGGTCCGCCGACCGCCAATCTGCACGCGGCGACGAAGGCATACGTGGATGACCAGGTCGGCGGCGAAGCCACGCTCGGCGTGCGCACGGAGTCCATCGAGTTTCAGGCCGCAGCGAACGCTAATACCGACGTCGAGTTGTCCCCGATCGCCGCCGATCCCGTCACCGTCCTCCACGGCGAGGGCGATCCCGAGATCATCACGGGCCTCAACGGCAACGATTTCACCGTCGCGCCCGGCCTCTACCTGCTCCGCATAGACGGCGAGGTCGATGCGGACACGGTGCTGCGGTTCGGGTTCGACATTCGCGACGCCGCCGACGACTCCATAATCGTCGGCCCGCAGGAGAAGTCGGCCTACAACACCAACGGGCAGTATCAGGCCTTCACCTCTATCGGCTACTGGCACCCGACCGAGGCCATCGAGGTCAACGTCCTGCTGGAGCGGTTCGGCCGGTCGAGCGGCGTGCGCAACGTCGTCATGCGGTTCGCCCAGCTCAATGCGCAAGAGCATATCCACCCGCACGTGATCGAGCCGCTGGAGCCGCTGGACACGGACGAGGCGGACGATGGCGAGGTAGTTCTCTCCGATCACGAGTTCTACGTGCGCCAGCCGGGGCACGGGACAGCCAACACCTTCGCCGGCACGCTGGAGCGCTGGACCGACGGGGCGGACACCTGGCTGGGCACCGCGATCCGGAACAGCGTTTACGGGCAGCGCGGGCAGTTTTCGTCGAACCCGGACTCGAATGTCGGCGTGCTGCTAGCCGGGGTTTCGGCTGACAACGCGAACACGCTCGATGTCTGGGTGCGCAAGGCGGCTTACGATGCGGCCATCGGGCGGTCTGCTCAGTCAGGCGACACGATCAAGGCCGTCATCACGGGCACCGTCCGTGGTTCGGCGGTCACGACGACCACGACTCTGACCTATGCGATCTTCCACGGGGACAGCGGGTATTACTCGTTCTCGGCTATCGACGCCGCCAATGTGGTCCGCCAGCTTGCTGACGGCGCCGCCTGGAGCCTGCTCGTCAACAAGGCTGACAATGATCCGCTGCTGACCCATGGCGCCGGCGCGGCGCACTTCGTCGAGTATCCGATCCGTAGCGCCATCGATCAGTATGCGCGCGACGCGGCTCAGAAGGCGTTGGCAGAAATCCGGGTGGGGGTTGAGCAGGCCCGCTATCCGAGCAACGAGACATTCACTGTCCCGGAGGTCGGCACCAACGGGGTGTCCGAGCATGATCCGCTTATTCTGGCGGCGCGTGGGGACG
>VXNE01000219.1 GCA_009840715.1 Gammaproteobacteria bacterium | reverse complement strand
ATCCGCGCCAGGGCAGGCGGTGCGAGGACTTCGGCGCCGGAGGCGAGGTCGACCTCAAGGCGGGGTTGACCGAGCACGAAGAGTTCGAATACGCCGTGACGAGCGCGCCCGCCATCGCCGGCGACCTGGTCGTGACGGGCGCCTATGTCATCGACGGCCGCCGTTCGGACGTGCCGTCCGGCGTGGTGCGCGCGTACAGCGTCCGCACGGGCGAGTTCGTGTGGGGCTGGAACCCCGTGCATCCCGACCGGGTGCAGCGCAACGCGGACGGTTCGTTCGTCGCCGGCACGGCCAACGTGTGGTCCACCATCTCGGTGGACGAGCGGCGGGGACTGGTCATCGTCCCCACCGGCAACTCCGCGCCCGACTACTACGGCGGCAATCGGGACGGGCACCTGGACTACTACTCGAGCTCCGTGGTCGCGTTGCACGCCGAGACGGGGGAGGTCGCCTGGCGCTACCAGACCGTGCACCACGACATCTGGGACTACGACGTGCCCGCGCAACCGACGCTGGTCGACCTCACGGTCGGCGGACGCACGCGGCCCGCCGTGGTCCAGGTGACGAATATGGGCCTGACGTTCGTTCTGGACGGCGAGACCGGGCAGCCGCTGCACCCGGTGGAAGAACGGCCGGTCCCGCAGGACGGCGCCGTCCCCGGCGAATACCTGAGCCCGACGCAACCGTTCCCTCTCAAGCCCGAACCGTTGCACCAGCTCGGCATCTCTCCAGACGATGCGTGGGGCTTCACCTTCTGGGACGAGGGCGACTGCCGTGACCAGCTCGAGGCACTGACGACCGGCCCCATCTACACGCCGCCGACGAAGAAGGGAACGGTGATGTACCCCGGCTACCTGGGTGGCAACAACTGGGGCGCGCCCGCGGTCGATCCGGCCCGGCAGGTCATGATCGCCAACACCAAGCACTTCCCCTTCGTGGTGCGGTTGGTGGAGCGCAAGGACTGCGACGCGCGGGTCTTCTGGCAGCAGGAGGGCACGCCGTACTGCGCCACCACGACGCCGCTGGTCTCGTCGAGCCTCGGCGCGCCCTGCACCAGGCCACCCTGGGCAACCCTCGCGGCGGTCGATCTCGCGGGTGGCGACATCCTCTGGCAGGTGCCGATCGGCAATCTGCGCAACATGGTGCCGTGGCCGTTCCACAACCTGGTCAAGGGTGTGCTGGAGATGGGCGGGCCGATGGTCACGGCCAGCGGGCTGGTGTTCCTGGCGGCCACCTCCGACGGATACCTGCGCGCGCACGACATCGACTCGGGGCAAGTGTTGTGGGAAGGGGAGCTGCCATCGTCGGGCAACGCCGTGCCTATGACGTACCTGTACGAGGGCAGGCAGTACGTGGTGATCGCGGCGGGCGGTCACTTCATGTCGCCGGCGCCCGCCGGCGATGCCCTGGTGGCGTTCTCGCTGCCGGAATGAAGCTGGCGTAAGAGAGTTACAGCCGGTCGAGCAGGCTCCCGTGGGGCAGGAAGCGGTTGTCGGAGTGCGCCCGGATCCAGGCCGTCAGGTCAGGCGGATACTCGTGGCGCTGGCGCAGTACGCGGGCCAGCGGGATGACGGGCGACTTGGCGCCCGCCTCGAAACCCGGCAGGCGGGCCTCGGCCAGGGTGAAGAACCGGATCCAGGCGACCAGCTCGAGGGCGTCCTCCTCGCGCGCTGCAGCGTCCCACTGATCCGCGTCGAGCGACATCAGCGGCGCCAACGACCGCAACTCCGCTTCGTCCAGGCCGAAGTCCGCAGCGTCCAGGTGCTTGCCGGCGCGGCGCAAGCACTCTAGATGCCGCGCGCTCAACGTGACCCGATCGCCCGGGTCCCAGCTGCCCACATCGCTCACGCGCGCAAGTATAGGCGCGCCGCGCGACTCGGTATGCTCTCGGGGTGGACGCGCATGCATCCCCGGGCGACGACTGGTTCGCGAACCGCCTGCTCGCGTGGTTCGACGAGCACGGTCGCCGCGACCTGCCCTGGCAGACCGAGAGGACGCCCTACCGGGTCTGGGTCTCCGAGGTGATGCTCCAGCAGACCCAGGTCACCACCGTCGTCCCCTACTTCGAGCGGTTCGTGGGCCGCTTCCCGGACGTGCGATCGCTCGCGAATGCCGAACTCGACGAGGTGCTGCATCTGTGGACAGGGCTCGGCTACTACGCCCGCGGACGCAACCTGCACGCCGCCGCTCGCCAGCTCGTCGCCGCGGCTCCACCGGACAACGAGGTTCCGTTTCCCGATACGCTCGAAGCGCTGACGGCCCTGCCCGGGATCGGTCGCTCGACCGCCGGCGCCATCCTGTCCATCGCTTTCGCCAAACCCGTCCCGATCCTCGACGCTAACGTCAAGCGGGTGCTCTGCCGCTTCCACGGCGTCACCGGTCCTCCGGCCGAGCGCGCCACCGAGACTGCGCTCTGGTCGTTCGCCGAAGAACACACGCCGGCGGACCGCCCCGGCGACTACACCCAGGCGATCATGGACTTCGGCGCCACGCACTGCCGGCGCACCGCTCCCGCCTGCGGCGCATGCCCCGTCCACGAGCGATGCACGGCCCTGGCGAACGGCATGCAGGAACAGTTGCCCGCTTCCCCGCCGCGCCGGGACCGCCCGGCGCGCGCCGTCCGCGCCTTCGTGCTCATAGACCCCGACGGCGCCTGCCTCCTCGAGCAACGGGACGCCACCGGGGTATGGGGCGGGCTCTGGTCGCCCGTCGAGCGGCCCTTCGACAAGGATGTGCGCTCCTTCGTCCGGGAGTGGAACATCGATGTCGAGCGCAGCGCAGCGCCGCCGCCCTTCCGCCACTCCTTCACCCACTTCCATCTCGACGTCACGCCGCACTACCTCTGGGTCCGGGCGCGACCATCCGCCACCGGGGACGAGCGTTTCGCCTGGTACCGACCCAACGACGGACGCGAGATCGGTCTCTCGGGGGTCGCGCGCAGGCTGCTCGCGGGACTGGACCTCGACCTCGATCTCGCGCACCCTTCCGGCGGCGCGATCCCCGGGAAAAGCAAATGAGCCGCAGCGTCCTCTGCAGGAAGTACGGTACCGAGTTGCCGGGACTGGACGCGCCGCCCCTGCCCGGCGCCCTGGGACAGGACATCTTCGAGAACGTGTCCGCCCGGGCCTGGGGCGAGTGGCAGGAAGTGCAGACGATGCTCATCAACGAGCGCCACCTCAACATGCTGGACCTCGAGGCGCGCCGCTTCCTCACGGACCAGATGAAACGCTTCCTCGCCGGGGAGGCATACGAGCGGCCGGCCGGCTACGTCCCGCCGCAGGACTGACGAACACAAGGAGAACCGGTCATGGCCATTTTCGAACGCGACGACATCACCCTCTACTACGAGGACCACGGCGCCGGGTTCCCCGTGCTCCTGTTCGCCCCGGGCGGCATGCGCTCCGCGGCGACGTTCTGGGAGGGCTCCCAGTTCAATCCCATCGTGGAACTGTCGACACGGTTCCGGGTGATCGCCATGGACCAGCGCAACGCCGGCCGCTCCCGCGCCCCGGTGTCCGCGGACGACGGCTGGCACACCTACACCGCCGACCACATAGCGCTGCTCGATCATCTCGGCGTCGAGCGGACCCACCTGCTCGGCGGCTGCATCGGCGGACCCTACTGCCTGGGGCTGATACAGGCGGCGCCCGAGCGCGTGGCGTCGGCGGTGCTGCAGCAGTCGATCGGCTTCGAGGACAACCGCCAGCTCTTCTACGACATGTTCCAGGGCTGGGCGGACGACATCGCCCCCGACCATCCCGAGGCCGACGAAGCGGCGTGGCGAAGCTTCCGCTCGAACATGTACGACGGAGACTTCGACTTCAACGTCGGCCGCGATTTCGTGGCGTCCTGCGAGACGCCGATGCTCGTCCTGATGGGAAGCGATCCCTACCACCCGGAAAGCACGTCCCGGGAGATAGCGGACATCGCGCCGAACGCGACCCTGGTGGAGCGGTGGAAGTCGCCGGCCGAGGACGGGACGGTGGCGAAGGTCATCGCGTTCCTCGAAGCGCACACGCCCTGAAGTGAGCGTATCCCGCGCCGCCATGGCGACCCCGCACAGCGCCGCGGGGGCCGGTTACCCCGGCGGCAGTGTAGAAGCCCGGGGCGAGGACGACTCGAAGAAACAAGACGGCGGCC
>VXNE01000205.1 GCA_009840715.1 Gammaproteobacteria bacterium | reverse complement strand
GGCCCCGGGTCGTCAACTGGGCCACGCTCGGGCGGCCGCCGAACGACGCCGAGTCCCGCACGCGTCTTCCGGCCGCCTGGTGGTACGACGCGGAGAGGGCGGCGCGGCTGCCGCAGTCGGGGGCGCAGTGAGCGCTGCGGGGAGCGCACCCGCCGTCGCTGCTCGCGTTACCCAGACCACTTCTCACGACAGCAGACCGATCGCCAGTGGATCACCGCCGCGACACCTGCGAATGTCCAGATGCACAGCGAGGCCCGCTTCCTCGGCAAGGAGGCCGATGAATGCCGCGTACCCGACTTCGCTTTCGCCTTCGCAGCCCACGAAAACGCGAGTGCGTTGCGGGAGGCGGCTCCGGCGTCGGGGCACTAGCGCCACCGAAGCCATCGCCCTAGCGGGCGCTGCCTCTGGCCCCAGCCCAGAGCCGTTCCAGCACCGTATCGGACTTCGCGCTGACGCCTGAAGTCCGACACCCTGCTAGCCGATTCGGGGCACGGCGCCGAACACGGAGCCGAGGTACTTGCGGTAGTAGTTGTCGTCCCGCCTGACGCCCTTGACGTCGTTGAGGCAGTAGGTGTGCGTCCTGCCACGTCGGTCCTTCTCGCAAAACACGATCTCGTCCTTCGACAGGTCGTCCAGGAGCGACACGTTGTGGCACGTCATCCATAGCTGCGCGTTGAAGGGATTGCGAGCCGGATCGTGAAACCAGCCGATAATCTCGGGCAGGATCATCGAATGTATGGCTGCATCCAGCTCGTCGATGATCGCGACGGCTCCCGTCGCAAGAGAGTGCTCAAGGAGAGGAAACAGCTTCAGGAACTGGCGGGTTCCATGACTCTCCAGGAAATGCGGCATCGGGACCGCCAGCTCTTCGTGCTGGAACCACACCTCCGGCCCTTCGCGCCCCTGACGTATCTCCAGGGCACGGACTCCTACGTCGATCCGACCGATTTCTCTATTGAACCGTGCGACCAACTCCGGCTCGTCCGCGTAGAGACGCAGCACATCCTCGTCCTCCAACTCGACCCTCTCGATCAAAGTGTTCGATCGGGTGCCTTGAGCCCAGACCGCGATGGCGGTGGCAATTGGATGATTCAGTTGAGCCAGCGTCGAGATCACACTCGCGTTCGGGCGCAGCACTTTGTCCAACGCCCCTTTGTAGCCCGTCAAGCCAAACAGTCTCGAGGCCTTCACGCTCCCATCCTCGGACCGCTCAATCAGACGAGTCCTTCGCCCCGTGTCGCTCGGCCAGAAGAAAACGGCCTCCTCGATCACCTCTCGGCTTTCGCCATTCCCGATCGCCAACTCATAGCAGTACGGGCATTCACCCGAACCGTCCTGATCGCTTGAACCCAAGCTCTCCGGCCCGGACAACCAGAACTTCAGCCGGGTCCGCCTGTCGGACGAGATTTCGTCGTTGAACGGTTCATAAGGAAGTCGCCAACCGGGCGACCGCGCGAAGCTCGATGCGACGAACCAAGCCGCAAAAGACAGCGCACGCACGAGATTCGACTTGCCGGACCCGTTCGCTCCAAAGACCGCGACAACCTTGGGGGCGCGTTCGGCGCTACCGCGCCAACAGCTAGCCAAGTGATCGCTGCCCCGCGGCGCGTTCGCGGGAACCCTGAGATCGAGAGTCTGTCGGTCGCGAATCGAGTAGAAGTTCTCGATCTCCACCCTGTGAATCATGGTCATATCCGGTTTCCAGATACCGAATTCACGCGATAGAACCGACAATCTAACAAAATTTCGTCGAGTTCTCCTCCTAATGGGACTCGCGGCGGAACGCATAAGCCGGGGCCGCAGGGACGGATTCGCTTAACGAAATTCGGACGACGTTGGTAGCAGGCAGACACGCCGTCAATCGATTGCCGGCGGTGGCCGCGTGCGGTCCGACTCTCTGGACGGCGCCAAGTCCTCCGTTCTCGCCCCCGGCATCAGAAGCACGTCCTTGAGTCGAGGCGTCGCGGACTCCCTAAGCCTCCGCCACTCCGCCATGGGGACTAGCACTGCTGTCTCGACCCCACGACGTGTCACTACCTGCGGCCCATCCGTCAGACTCGCCGAGAGAAACTCGCCGAAGCGAGCCCTCGCCTCCTCGACCGGCCAAGTTCCCTTCATGGCGATACCCTCTGTTGATTTGACCAGATCGAAGATCGCGCCGGTCCAACCTCCATGGCCCGCCGGCCGAAGTCGCGACCCGGCAACCCCGAGCGGACTATCCCCTTCATCGAGGTCCGTAGCCAGGCTGGCGCTTGTAGGGGACGCCTCTACCGAAACGCCGACCGCCTCCCCTCCATGTTCGAGTGCACGTCGATCAGCACGGTCTGTCCGTCGGCGTTCAACTCCTGCGCGGACCGGAGCGCCGGGGCCATCTCGTCCACCTCCCGGACGGTGATGCCCACCGCGCCCATGCCCTCGGCGATCTTCGCGTAGTCGCCCTGCATCTTCGACACGCCGAACTCCTCGCGGGCGACGGGGAAGAACCCCTCCGGGTAGGTCGCCATGCCCTCGTTGTGGAGCAGGACGGTCGTGATGGGGAGCCCCGCCCGGACCGATGTCTCGATGTCGAGGCCCGACATGCCGAAGGCGCCGTCTCCCATGAGGTTCAGGCAGAAGCGGTCGGGATGGGCGAGCTTCGCGCCGATCATCAGCGGGATGCCGAAGCCGAGATGCGTCGTCTTGCCCCAGCCGATGTAGCTGTGCGGCGTCGTGGCCGTGTAGAAGGGCACCATCGAGTCCCGCGGGGCTCCGGCGTCGTGTGTGACCATGCTGTTGTCGCGGTCGAGCACGGTGTCGATCTCGTGGATGACCCGGTAGGTGTTGAGCGGCGTCTCGTTCGAGTGCAGCAGCGGGTTCCAGGTCTCGAGCCATTCCGCCCGGAGCGCGGCGATCTCTGCCTTCACTTCCGCCGCATCGCCCACCCCCTCCTCGCCGACGCGCGCCTTCACCTCGTCGATCAGACCCTCGATTACGAGCTTCGCATCCCCCACCAGCGCGAGGTCCACGGACTCGTCCTTGTTGATCTCGTCCGGATTGTTGGTGTTCTGGATCAGCGTCTTTCCCGGGTGGATGCGCTGTCCGTAAGGCGTGCGCGTCAGGCTCGAGCCCAGACACAGCAGCACGTCGCACTCCTTGAGCCAACGGTGTGCCGCGAGCGTCGTCATGCCGCTCCCGGCGCCCAGCGCCAGCGGGTGCGTCTCGTTCATCGCCGACTTGCCGGGCATGGTGCAGAACACGGGCACCCCCGACAGCTCCGATAACGTGCGGAGTTCCTCCGTCGCACCGGCGAGCAGCACGCCCCCACCGGCCCAGATCAACGGCTTCTTCGCTTCGAGCAGCAACCGCGCCGCATCGCGCAGGTCGCCGGTCGTCGGGCACTGCACCGCGGCCTTCGGCGACCGGTAGCTGAGCCCCCGTTCCGGCACTTCCTGGTGGCACGCGTCCGCCGTCAACTCGACGACGACCGGACCCGGCGCACCGTTCCTGAGGTGGTGAAAGGCGCGTCGCATGACGTCCCCCACCTGCCCCGGGTCGTAGATCGCCTCGACGTGCTTGGCGATGCCGCCGTAGTTCGCCGCCGCCGAGAAGTTCGGACGCACCGAGATCTGGCTGCGCAGTACGCCGCCCGGCAGCCCGAGGATCGGGATGTTGTCCGCGTACGCCTGCGCGATCCCGCCCATCGCGTTCTCCGCCCCCGCCTGGGACTGGACCGCCACGACGCCGAACCGCTGCCGGTCGCTGGTGCGGCTGAACCCGTCGGCCGCCATCACGGCGCCGCGTTCGTGGCGGAACATGACCGGGCGAATGCCGACCTTCGCCGCGGCCTCGATGACCGGGTTCGTCGGGAAGCAGGTGATCGACTCCACTCCCTCTTCCTTGAGTATGCTCACGATGTAGTCAATGCCGTTCATGATTCCCTCCTGTCTCGGGAGTCGTCTCGCGGTCCACTCGTCGGCCCACGGTAGCAGAGTTAACCTCCGTCTTTGTAAGCGCCCCATAGCCGGTCCGGTCCCTCGCTACCGCTCGCGTCCGGCTCCGCCTCCGGCCCAGCCACACCGACCCCGAACGCAACAACCGCCGCCGGGGGGGGGGCGGCCGGGCGCGGGTGGTGGGGAAGGGGGGTGGGGGGAGGGGGGGGGGGGC
>VXNE01000051.1 GCA_009840715.1 Gammaproteobacteria bacterium | reverse complement strand
GCTCGACGACATCGGCCGGAGTCTGGGTCAGGGCTAGGAGCTTGCGACGTAGGAGTTTCGCGTCCGCGAAACTCCCAACGCGAGCGCAAGCTCGCGCTAGCGCCTCCCGCGCGCTGTTGCAGGCGCGTTTGCATCGACGCTGTTCGCCGGGCCGGCCGTTCAGCGATAGCGGAAGCGAAACTCGTCGAAGCCGGATTCCATGGACTGTTCCAGTTGGGCGAAGTACGTGGCCGCGCCTCCGAAGTGGAACTGGGCACTGGTTGGCTTGCCCTCGACGTTGGCCCCGACGAACCAGGAACGGACGTCGCTGCCGTGACGTATCACAGTTGCGTCCACGTACTGTTTCAACAACGCCGCCCAACCAGCCACGCTTTCCTCTTTCGGTTCCATGGACACCGCGCGTTTCTCCCGGATCGCCAGGATCGCCTTCCCTATCCAGTCGACCGAGTTCTCCACGACCGGCGGAATATTGGCGAAGGGACTCTGCGGACCGGAGATCATGAACAGATTCGGGAATCCGTCGACCATGATGCCGAGATGCGTTCGCGGGCCCTCGCGCCACTTGTCCCGAATCGTGACGCCTCCCGGGCCCGTGACCTCCAGCGCACTCAGCGCGCCCGTTCCTGCGTCGAACCCGAGGGCGAAGACGATCACGTCGCAGTCAACCGTCCTGTCCGCCACGCGGATCCCGGTCGGCGTGATCCCGCCGATGGGCGATCCGCTGACGTCCACCAGGGAGACGTTGTCCCGGTTGAACGACTCGTAGTACTCCGTCCCGAGCGGCGGGCGCTTCGCCATCAGCGGGTAGCGGGGGCAAAGGGCTTCGGCGACCGCCGGGTCCACGACGATGGTCCTGATCTTCTTCCTGATGAACTCGGCGGCGAGCGCATTGGATCTTTCGTTCACCAACAGGTCGTCAAAGGTCTCGAAAATGAACTGAAAGCCGCCCCGTTCCCAACCGCGCTCGAGAATTCGCTCGATCTCGCCGGGCGGCAAGCCGTCCGCGACCCGGTTGGCGGGCGGAATCGGCAGTGCGAACACCTGGTTTCGCACCTCCCGCCAGACCTCCTCGAATCCTGCCTTCAGCGCCTCGCGTTCCCCGTCCTCCAACGGCCGGTTTCGGGCGGGTATCACATAGTTCGGGGTTCTCTGGAGCAGCGTCACGTGCCCGGCCGTCTTCGCCACGATCGGGAGTACCTGGACGGCCGTGGCTCCGCTGCCGACGATGGCGACCCGTCTGCCGGCCACGTCCACGCCCCCGGCCGGCCAGCGGCTGGTCATGTACCAGTCCCCTTCGAAGGTATCCAAGCCGTCGAACGCGGGTTGGATCGGGACGGACAGGATGCCTCCGGCGCTGACGAGATACCGGCATCGGTAGCGGTCGCCGAGGTCGGTCTCGACCTGCCAGTCGGCCTGCCGCTCGCGATACTCGGCCCGGGTCACCCGGGTTTCGAGAACGATGTCCTTGCGCAGGTCCATGCGGTCGGCGACATGGTCGAGGTACGCCAGCACGTCGGACTGCCCCGGCAGGCGGTCGGGCCAGTCCCACTCGTTCCACAGTTCCCGCGAGAACGAGTAGCAGTAGGACCAGGCTTCGCTGTCGCTGCGGGCGCCCGGGTACCGATTCCAGTACCAGGTGCCGCCAACGCCGCCTCCCGCTTCAAGGACTTTCGTCTCGAGGCCCAGGCCTCGCAGTTCGAGCAGCGCCCGGAGCCCCCCGAACCCCGCCCCGATCACGATGGCGTCCAGTTGTTTCAAGAGACGGTCCGTTTCGTTGCTGAAGCGTCCCCATTGGCCCGCGCTTCCAAGTCCGCGCACCGCTCCATCAGTACGCCGAAGGGCTCCGCGTCGTCCAGCAGCATCCCGTCGTCGACCATCCTCCCATAGTCCTGCTCCAGGGTGTCTCGCGCCGCGCCGGGCGGCACCAGCCTCAACCCGCCCGAGACGGCACGCTCGTAGTCGATCCAGGCACCTGCCGCATCCTTCTCCCGGAAGAATGCGGCCTTGTGCCGCGCCACCGACACCGCCAGTTCGCGGTCGCCGAGCGCGCTGGCCGCATAGCCCGCCTCGTCAAGCCGCACCAGATCGTGCCAGTGACGAGACAGACGCTCGCCACGGCGCCGCTGCTGGCAGCAGAAGACGTGCATCGCGGTCGCCTTCTCCCAGAACGTACGTTCCGCCATCATCACCGTCGGACGCGCGGTCGGGAACACGACGTCCGGCAGCCAGGCCGCGGCGTCGCAGGCCACGGCACGCTGTTCGTGGGGCTCCCCCGTGGCCCGCGCGCCAAACTCGACGATCACCTCGGGCCTCACGAACCCGGCGTCATCCAACAACGCTTCGTAACGCACGACGAGCTTGTCTCCCGACACACTGACGTCGGCGTGTAGCCACTGCGAAAGACTGTTGACGACGACAGTCTGGGCCTCGTCCCGTACCCACTCCACCAAGCGCGAGCGGATGGACTTGGTCCACCGCTTCTCCTGGCTTCGCGTGGCCGGCAGGGGGTCTTCGCCGGACGCTCGCACGAGATCGGGGGCGAGCGCACGGATGTCGTACGTCACATCAACATCCTCCGAGAACCGACGGATGGCGTGATAGGCCTTGGCGAGCGAGGTGCCGCCCTTGAAGACGATGTCCGCGCCGAACGGCCCGTCGAACAGCACGCGCAGCGTGTGGACGACCCAGACGTCCTTCTCCAGCAGAAACGCACGCCGTCCACTCGCGTCCTGGGCCGCGTGAAGCGCTTCGCGCCGGTCCGCCGCCGCCAACTCGTGAAACGCAACCTCAGACATTGGCGACGACGCCGCTCACGGGCTCCGCCATCCAGCGGGGCATCGTTGCCCGGGCATCCGCAAGTTCGCCGATCTCTTCGGCGCCAAGGATGGGCAGCACGCGCTCCAGACCATCCCTGACCTCTTCCGGGCCGAGCCAGGCGAGGGCTCGGACGACCTCCCCGGCACGGCGATTCGGCGCCGTCAACTGCCACCGGGGTGCATGCCGGAGCGCCACCTCCAGATTCCCGAACCGCAGCAGACGATCGGGGCCGGAGGTCAGGTAGACCGACCGTACGGGCACCTGCGTCGTCAGCCCCAGCAGGTACGCCGACGCGCCGCCGCAAGGGACGATCGTCTCCCCCCACAAGCGTGCGAGCGCGCCGAGCGCCTTGTCCACGCTGGGCGAGCGGGGACCGAAACGCGTCTCCACGGGTCGCACGTAGACGCCCTGGCAGATTCGCAGCAGCTTCCCGGTTCTCGCCAGGCGTGACAGCGTCTGGTCCACGGCCGCGCGATTGCCGAGATGAAGCAGCGTCCCGGCACAGATCGGCGTCGCTTCCGGAAGCGACCGGGCATAGTGCATGACCTGTTTCGACAAACTTGGCACTGCGGAGTCCCGGAAAATGTCAGAAATTCGATATCAACACTGACAGATTCGAGTTGCCAAGGCAACTGGCGTTTGCCCACGGCGACGGGCCGCTCGACGGAACGCGAGCGGACGGCAGGGATGGCCGCTACGGCGTTTCGATACCGTACAGCGCAGCCGCGTTGTCCCAGAGGATGGCGCGCCTGACCTCTTCGCTCTGGTCGCCGAGCGCGTTCTCCACGACATCCGACACCAGTTCCGGACCGAGGCAGGTCGGGTGCGGGAAGTCGGTCTCGAACATGATGCGGTCGACGCCGATCTCGTCCAGCAGCAGGCGCGGCGCGATGGTCTCGAACCAGTAGCAGCCGTACACCTGGCGCCGGAAGTACTCGCTCGGAAGCAGCTCGAACTCGGGCCGCTCGGCGCGCACGTCGCCGCGCAGGAAGTGGTAGTCGCAGGTCTCCAGCATGAAGGGAATCCAGCCGATGCCGCTCTCGACCGAGACGAAGACGAGCTCGGGAAAGCGCGGCAGGATGCCCGAGAGCAGCAGGTCGACGAGGTGGCTGGCGGTGTCCTGGATCACGGAGGCCGCCGCGCGAGCGTAGGTGACGGCGCTGCCCTCGATCTGCGTGCGCTCGGGGCGGAAGAGGTCCGTCAGGTCCCCGCTCCCGACGTGCAGGCTGACGGACAGGCCGGCGGCCGGCGCCGCCGCCCAGATCGGGTGCCAGTGGCGCTGTGTGTATACACAAATCCGG
>VXNE01000156.1 GCA_009840715.1 Gammaproteobacteria bacterium | reverse complement strand
GATATGTGTATACGCCACAGCCCATACCATAATGCTTGGTCACTCCATCGTTGGGGGAGGGTGGCAATGGCAGTGGACTTCGAGCAACTGGTCGCCGACGACTACACCTGGGTCAGCCGCCAGGCGTTCCGGGACCCCGAGATCCACGCCGCGGAGCAGGAGCGCATCTTCAAGCGCTGCTGGATGTTCCTCGGCCACGAGAGCCAGGTCCGCGAGCCGGGCGACTTCTTCACCACCTACATGGGCGAGGAAGCCGTCATCGTCACCCGCGGCCTGGACGGCGCGCTGCACGCCCTGGTGAACAGTTGCCGGCACCGCGGCATGCGGGTGTGCCGGGCAGACCGGGGCAACACCAAGCGGTTCTCCTGCCCCTACCACTCCTGGACCTACAACGCGAACGGCGAACTCATCGGCGTTCCAAGACGCAAGGAGGGCTACTACGACGAGATCGACCTGTCGAAGAACGGCCTCATCCAGGCGGCCCAGGTGGACTCGTACAAGGGCCTCATCTTCGCCACCTTCGACGCCAGCGCGCCGAGCCTGCCGGACTACCTCGGCGACATGGCCTGGTACATGGACTGCGTCATCGACCGCGAGGGCGGCACGGAACTCATCCCCGGCATCCACAAGTGGATCGTGCGGGCGAACTGGAAGCTCGCCTGCGACAACAACGCCGGCGACTGGTATCACGTGGCGTTCGCGCACGGCTCCTCGGCCCGCCTCAACCAGAACCCGAACCAGTTCGACGAGGACGACAACCGGCTGCAGATCTCCGCCGAGACCGGGCACACGCTCTGCGCGTACCGGTACAACGCGGGCAAGCAGTGGATGGGCGCCCAGCAGCAGCCCCGGATCCTGACCGAGTACCTGGAGGAGACCGCGGCGAGCAGGGCGAAGCTGCTCGGCCCCGACAAGGGCCGCGTGCACTTCATCGCCGGCAACGTGTTCCCGAACTTCGGCTGGATTCCGGGTAGCTACACGATCCGCCAGTACCACCCGCGCGGCCCGTTCCAGACCGAGGTCTGGTCCTACTGCCTCGTGGACGCGGCGGCCCCGCGCGAGGTCAAGGACGCCATGAAGCGCATGTACACCAACTCGTTCGGCCCGAGCGGCCTGCTCGAGCAGGACGACGGCGAGAACTGGACCGGCTGCGCCGCCTCTTCGAACAAGCCGGTGATGGGCCGCGAGTCCTTCAACTACCAGATGGGCGTCGGCCACGAGTGGAACATCCCGGGGATACCGGGCCAGCACGTGGGCCGCGCGACCTCCGAAGTGGTGCAGCGCAGCTTCTACCGCCGCTGGCTGGAACAGATGACCGGAACGAGCGAGCCGGTCCTGCGCGTGATCGCCCGGGAGGGCTGACGTTGGAGCTGGAACGGCTGATCGCGGTTCAGCAGTTCCTCTACCGCGAGGCGCGGTTGCTCGACGAGCGGCGCTTCGACGAGTGGTTCGAACTGTTCACGGAAGACTGCCTCTACTGGATGCCGACCCGGTACAACCGCCTGCGCGACGGGACGGCCGAACAGTGGCCGGTGGAGGCGGAGGTCGAGGACGAGAGCGGCCTCGCCTACTTCGAGGACAACCACCGCATGCTGAAGCGGCGGATCGATCGCCTGAAGACCGGCATGGCCTGGGCGGAGGACCCGCCGTCCCGGACCCGGCACTTCATCTCGAACGTCGAGGCCGAGGAAGGCGAGAGCCCGGGCGAGATCGTCGCGCGGTCCGCCTTCCTCGCCTACCGTTCGCGCAACGAGGGCGTCGGCGAGGACGAGGACTTCTTCTCCGGCATGCGCGAGGACCTTCTCCGCGCCACCGGGAACGGCTCCTTCCAGATCGTCCGGCGCAAGATCGTGCCGGACTTCGTGGTCATCAACGCACAGAACCTCAGCATCTTTTTTTGACCGGAGTTCTGACCGGAGGAACGACATGGCGGGCGAAGTCGAACGACTCGGATACATCGGCGTGGGCGCGGCGGACCTTCCTGCCTGGGAAGAGTTCGCCACCAACGTGCTCGGCGTCGCGATCCACGGGCGGGGCGAGGACGGGACCCTGTTCCTCCGCCACGACAAGAACCACTACCGGATCGCGGTGCATCCGGATCCGTCCGACGACCTGCTCTACATCGGCTGGCAGGTCGCGAACGACGCGGCGCTCGACGCGGTGCGCCGGCGGCTCGCCGACCACGGCATCCCGTTCGAGGAGGGCGGGCCGGACCTGGCCGCGGCGCGTCGCGTCGCCGATCTGGTCACCCTCGAGGACCCGAGCGGCGTCGCGCTCGAGATCTCGCACTCGCCCCTCATGGACTACGCCAACCCGTTCCACTCCCCGCGGCCGGTCCGCGGCTTCGTCACGGACGACCAGGGACTCGGCCACATGGTGATGACGGTCGACGATTTCGAGGCGAGCCGGAGCTTCTACCGGGAAGTCCTCGGCATGCGCATTTCCGACTACATCGAGCGGCAGATGGGCGAACGCACGATGCAGATCGTCTTCCTCCACTGCAATCCCCGCCACCACTCCCTCGGCTTCGGCAGCGGCGGCGGCCGCGGCAAGCGGCTCGGGCACATCATGCTGCAGGTGACCAACCTCGACGAGGTCGGGTCGACCTACGACATCTGTTACGAACGCGGGATCGCCGCCACCACGATCGGCAAGCACCCGAACGACAAGATGATCTCGTTTTACCTCCGATCGCCGAGCGGCTGGCAGTTCGAGTACGGCTACGGCGCGCGCACGGTCGATGACGACGTCGACCAGGTGGAGCGCTTCACGGTGATCAGCGAGTGGGGACACCTGCGTCCCGAGGGCGGACGTTACGGAGACCGGCGCCAGGCCGCTTCCTGATCCCACGGGGCATCCCGCGCCCCCGAACCACGGAGAATCCTTGTGCTCCAGCTCTATGACGCCACCGTTTCGCCCTGTTGCATGAAGGTACGGCTCTGCCTCGCGGAGAAAG
This sequence comes from Gammaproteobacteria bacterium, assembly GCA_009840715.1. Lineage (GTDB taxonomy): Bacteria > Pseudomonadota > Gammaproteobacteria > Pseudomonadales > Azotimanducaceae > VXNE01. The sequence continues at coordinate 1,191 of VXNE01000156.1, read as the reverse complement.
GCGTGCCCGCGGAGACCGTGCCCGTGAGTCTCGGCGCCAAGGCCAATCTCGAGCCGGACTACCTGGCGCTCAATCCCAAGGGCGTGGTGCCGACGCTCGTGGACGACGGCACGGTGATCGTCGAATCAACGCTCATCAACGAGTACCTGGACGACAAGTTCCCCTCGCCACCGCTGAAACCCGAGACCCCGGCCGCCCGGGTCGAGATGCGCAAGTGGACGAAGTACATCGACGAGGAACTGCACCCCGCGAACGGCGCCGTGGTATGGCCCATCCTGTCCCTCGAGCGGCTGCGGCAACAGGATCCCGACCAGGTGCGGTCCACCCTGGCGCGCCATCCCGACCCCAAGCGGGTCGCCCGCCAGCTCCAGATCTTCGAGCAGGGCTATGCGGCGCCCGAGGTCGGCGCCGGCCTCAAGGTGTTCGTGTCGGCGACGGAGAAGTGGGAGGCGGCGCTGGCCGACCGGGACTACTTCGCCGGCGACGCGCCGAGCCTGGCGGACCTCGCGATCCTGCCCTATGCCAACGAGGTGATGAACTTCGGCCTCGACGCGCTGGCCGACGGCAAGCCCAACGTCCGCGCCTGGTTCGAGCGCATGATCGCGCGGGATTCCTACCGCCAAGCCGTTCTCGACGTGCTTCCCGAGCCCCAGCGCGAGGCGATCCGCGGGCGTGGCGCCGCCGCCTGGCCGGAGATGCGCGAGCACCTCGGAGCATGAAGGACCTCGCCGGGAAGACCGGCGTCGTTACCGGCGCCGCGAGCGGCATCGGACGCGCGCTGGTGCTGCGGATGCTCGACGAGGGCATGCGCGTGGTGGCCGCGGACGTCGACGAAGCCGGGATCGAAGCGCTTGCTGCGGATTCGCCCGACGTCGCCGCCGTCCGCTGCGACGTAACGGACCCCGCGTCCTGCGAGCGTCTCGCGCAAGCCGCCTGGGACCGGTTCGGCAGCGTCCACATCCTCTGCAACAACGCCGGCGTCATCGGGCGCTTCGCGCCGGTCTGGGACCAGGACCCGGACGATTGGCGGTGGCTCTTCTCCGTGAACGTGCTCGGCGTCGCGAACGTGCTGCGGGCCTTCGTGCCGCGGCTACTGGCCCAGGACGCACGAGCCCACATCGTCAACACCGCCTCGGCGGCCGCTTTCGCCGCACGCGCGTTCGTTGGCGTGTACCACGCGAGCAAGCACGC
>VXNE01000548.1:3887-4152 GCA_009840715.1 Gammaproteobacteria bacterium | reverse complement strand
CCCGGTCGGCCCGCGCCGCCAGTCGGCCGCGCACGCCCTCCCCCAACGGCCCCGACACGACGGCGCCGGCCCCGAGCGCTCCGTAGTTGCCGCTGGACAGTTCCACGCTGCCTTCGAAGGTGTCGGTCGGCTGCCGCGTCACGACGTTGACCAGCCCCGCCAGCGCGTTCGCGCCGTAGCGCGTCCCCTGCGGCCCGCGCAGCACTTCCACCTGCTCGACGTCGAACAGCGTCGCCACGGTACCAGAGTCGTAAAGAAATCTCCG
>VXNE01000548.1:0-3877 GCA_009840715.1 Gammaproteobacteria bacterium | reverse complement strand
ATGCCGGACAGGTCGACGCCGTCGACCACGAGTCCGACGGACGAATTCAGCGGCTCGCTGAACTGCCCCCGCTCGCCGATGCCCCGAATCTGCAGGAACCGGGCCCGGGACGCACCCTTCGCGTAGTTGACGTTGGGCATCATGTCGAGGATCTCCTCGAGATGCGTCGCCCCGCGCCGTGCGATTGCCTCCGCCGGGACGACGGCGACGCTGGAGGGCACCCGGGACAGATCGTCGCCGCGGAAGGTGGCGCGGACCACGATCTCCTCGAGGACGGGCGTGTCTTCGCCCGACGGCGCGGCGTCCCCGGCGAACGCCGGCGAACCGGCCGCGGTCGCGACGGCCAGGATGAGCATGGCGGGTTTCTGCATCTCGTCCTCCTACATGACGGAGCTGCATGACGGAGCCCACATGGCGGAGCCCGACGTGACGGAGGGAGATGCGTCGATGGCCCTATCCCTCCGCCGGCATTATCCGGATCAGGTTCAAAGGGTCCGCGGACCGCGTCCGCGTCTCAGGCACTCACGCCACCCCTTGGGTTCACCGCGTACTCTAACAGGCATCCGTCCGGAGGTGCGAATGGAATCGCCACCCGCGCACGCCCGGGTGCTATGGTCCGTCGCTTCCGGGAACGGCACCCCCAGGCAGGTGAGCCCAAGACACCTCCTCATCGTCTACCACACGCAATCCGGCAACACGGGGCGCATGGCCGAAGCCGCGCGGCTCGGGGCGACCGACGACGAGGTCACGGGGGTCGAGGTGCGCGTGCGGAAGGCAGCCGAGGCCGGCCCGGAAGACCTGCTGTGGGCGGACGCGCTCCTGCTCGGCACGCCGGAGAACTTCGGCTACATGTCGGGCGGGATGAAGGACTTCCTGGACCGGACGTTCTACCCCGTGGAGGGGAAGATCCAGGCGCTGCCGTACGCCATCTTCATCAGCGCCGGCAACGACGGAACGGGGGCCGTGCGCGCCATCCACCGCATCGCCAACGGCTATCCTTTCAACGAGGTGCAGGAACCGATCATCGCGAAGGGTCCGCCGACGGAGGAACACCTGGCCCGGTGCCGGGAGCTTGGCATGGCGCTGGCGATCGGGCTCGAGGCGGGGATTTTCTGAGGGGGGCTGCCCCGGCCCGGCTCGCCTCCTGCCGACCGATCCTCGCATGGAACAAGTCAACCTCAACCGTGATTCCTACCGAACCAGCGAGGGCCAAGGCGTCTCTCGGAACGCATAAAATGTCTATTTATCATCATGTTAAGTGACATTTTCCGCCTCTTATCCGTTATCAAACTGGCCTCACTCGGCACCCCGGGATACCTCCAAGTCCCGTTGTTTTTGTGGGAACGGTTGTTTGATCGCGCGGGGCCATTCGGGTAGAATTGTCCCACATTGCACGACCCGAATCGACCGCCCATGCCCCGCCTCGTCCGCAACGCCCTCACCGCCGCCCGGGTGCGCGCCGCCTCCGAACCCGGCGTCCTCGTGGACGGCAACGGGCTCATGCTGCGCGTGCAGCGCTCGGGCGCCAAGTCGTGGGTGCAGCGCATCACCATCCACGGCAAGCGCCGCGACATCGGCCTCGGCGCCGCCAGCCTGGTGAGCCTCTCCGAGGCGCGAGAGACCGCGGCACGCAACCGGGCCATCGCCAGGAACGGCGGCGATCCCCGGCGTCCGAGGGTGCCCAGCTTCGCCGTGGCGGAGCGGGTGGCCTTCGAACAGGCCGCCTGCGACTGGAAGGGCGGGACCGACTCGCCCACGGCGCGCGACTGGCAGGCGCGGATGGAAACCTACGTGCTGCCCCGCATCGGCGACCTCCCCGTCGACCAGGTCGGCACCGCCGCCATCGACGACGTACTGCGTCCCCTGGCGCTCGCCGGCAAGCACCCCACCGCGCGGGCGGTCGGAACCCACATCGCGGCCGTGCTCCGCTACGCCGCGCTGCGCGAGTTCCGACCCAACGACAACCCCGTCTCGATCGTGCTCGCCAACCTGCCCAAACGCACCACCGCGATCAGGCACCACGCGGCGCTGCACTTCTCCGAGGTCGGCGCCGCGCTGCGACGGATCGACTCGGGCACCTCATTCGCCAGGCTCGCCGTGCGGCTCACCGTGCTGACCGCCGCGCGGCAGGCGGAGATCCGCCGCGCCACCCCGGACCAGTTCGATCTCGAGGACGCCGTCTGGAAGGTGCCGGCCGCCAGCATGAAGATGTCGCGCGAGCACCGTGTGCCGCTGTCCCGCCAGGCGCAGGTGGTGGTGCGGGCGGCGCTCAAGCGCAACGGCAGCGAGTACCTGTTCCACGGCCGCGACGGCGGCAAGCTGGGCACTGCCGCGATCCACCAGGCGCTGCGCCGCGCGGGCATCGACGCCACGCCGCACGGCTTTCGATCCAGCTTCAAGGACTGGGCGCGCAACCACGGTGTGGAGCACGAAATCTCCGAACTGTGCCTCGCCCATGTCGAGGGTTCCAAGACCGTGCAGGCGTACGCCCGCGACGACCTCCTGGAGAAGCGCAGGCCAGTCATGCAGCAGTGGGCGGATTATCTTGACGAGGGCGCGTAGCACATCCACAGACCCGATCCGCACCGACGGACGGACTCCAAACCCGCCCGATCACGTTGCCGCCGGGGGGCTACCCCTTGCCGAACGCTTGCCTCCTGACCAGATTGGACTTCCAAGCATGGCAGCCACCGAAATCCGTTCGCTAACGCCCCTTCACGGCAGTTTGAGGAGCCCCTTCCCCGACGGGAAGGGGCCTTTCCGGTTTAAAGTAGCCAGAACACACCGGCCGAGATCAACGCGCAAGCAACGGTGAGCGCCACCAGTTTGGTAACGATCCACCAGTCGCGGTCCACCTTGATCGATCCGGCGAGGTACTCATGACGCTGTAACATCATTCGATCCTCCTCTTTTACAGCCAGCCGAAAGCCTTCATCACTGCAATTACGGCGCTCGCTCCACCCAAGCCTGCCAACACGGCTTTGTACCAGTCTAGCGGAAGCGCGTGCTTCGCGCGCCTGGTATCGACTTCGTGTATCGACTTCGAGTTTCGCGATCTCGCTTCGCAGTTTCTCCAGCTCCAGTTCGGACCGTTCTTCCTCCGAGTCCATCGGTTTTCTCCTTCCGGAATCCTGCCGCCGAACCCGGTTGCCTCCCGCGGGGGACCGGATCCCCAGCAGGAGTTGATGGGCCACGTTTGGCCCGGATTTGTCATACCGCAGAAGCGGCGTGCTCATGCTGCCAACGGCAGCCATACCGGCTTTCCGGCACGCAAGCGCACGCAACCTAGCGCCTCTCGGCGGCCGCCGCCACAACAAAACGCTTATCTTCCCGGTAAGTTCGTTGCAGGCCGTTCCCGCACGTTGCGCGGCACCTCGGCCTCCTTTCGCGATCCTGCGGGTCGCGGGCCACCAGTGGTCGCCGACGCCCCCTTCGGCCGGATAGGAACAGGCGAGGCCGCCGACGCGGCGGTCGGTCAGATCAAGCCTCGGGCGGCCATCCTGACGGCCTCGGTCCGACCGGTCACCCGCCCCGGCCACCCGTCGCAACCCGACCGGCAGCCGCGGCGGGCCGTCCGCGGTCCGCTTCCCGCAGCCGGACCCCGCGATGGCCCCTCGCGATCACCGCGCGCAGCCGGCGGCGTCGGTCGACGATCGCCGCGCCGTGCGGGGTCGCGATCCCCGAGCGCCGGCACGCGGCGGTCACCGCCGCCGTCTCCGCGCAGGCGGCGTCGTACCGCTCGATCAGCGCGGCGAGGCGCCGGGTCTCCGGGGAGCGGATGCGCAGCAGCCGGCCGCCCCGGCGCCACCGCCTACCGTCGCCGGCGGCCCCGCCGGGCCCCCGCTCCGCCCCGAAAACCCCGCGACCGCGCCCCCCC
>VXNE01000362.1 GCA_009840715.1 Gammaproteobacteria bacterium | reverse complement strand
CACGGACACCCTGCGCCCGCGCGGACGTGGCGAGGAGGTCGCCGAACATGCCGTCCGTGTTCTCGGCGGAGAGCGCGACGACCAGGATGTCTCCGGGCGCGCACAGTTCCACCGCCACGTGCAGCATCCAGTTGTCCCCCGGATGCGCGAGCACCGTCACGGCGCTGCCGGCGATGCGGGCGCCCGGATAGATGGGGCGCAGGTAAGGCTGCAAGAGGCCGGCGCGGCCCTGCGCCTCGTGGACGGTCGCCACGCCGAAGCCGGCGAGGGCGTCGATGGTGGCGGGATCCGCGCGCTCGATGTGGCGCACTGCGACGTTGTTCATGTCGACTCCTATGCCATCGCCTGGCCCGAGAAAAGCAGGCGGGCCGTGCGAACGACGCCGGCCTCGACGACGCTGCCGTCGGGACCGAGTCGCATGCGGACCTGGAAGCTCCCGCTCGGATGCTCCACGTCCAGGGTCTTTGTATCGCCTCGAGGAACCTGCGCCAGCCCGGCGGCGGGGGACTCCGGCAACAGGCAGGCCGTGGCCACGGACACGGCGCCGAGCACGCCGATGGAGCGGTGGCAGACGTGCGGAATGAAGGTGCGCGTCCCGACGAGGCCGCCCTGGCGCGGCGGCGACACCAGGCACATCTTGGGCACGGACTTGGCCCCCACGTCGCCGAGGCCCATGCGGGGTCCCGCCTCGCGCCGGATGGATTCGAGCTTCTCGCGGAGCGGGGCGTTGGCTTCGAGCGCCTCCGGGGACTCCGTGCCTTCGACCTGCAGGTCGGCCGCCGGCAGTACGACCACGGGCATGCCGTTGTCGATGCAGGTCGCGCCAACGCCGTCGATCTCGTCGACCGCGTTGCCTGTGGGCAGGAGCGCCCCGCAGCTCGAGCCGGCGATGTCCAGGTAGTTGCAGACGATCGGCGCCCCGGTGCCCGGCACGCCGTCGATGGCCGTGTCTCCGGCGACCTGGACCCGGCCCTCGGGCGTGCGCAGTACGAGTTGGCAGAGGGCGCCCGAGTTGACCATGTGGACCCCCACCGCCGTCTCGCCTGACTCCGTGGCGACGAGGCCCCGCTCGATGGCGAACACGCCGACGCCGGCCAGGAGGTTGCCGCAGTTCTGCGCGTCGCTGACGGTCTGGCGCGCCGGGTCCACCTGCAGGAAGAGGTAGTCGACGTCCGCGCGGGCGTGGGTCGTCGGGGAGATCACTGCCACTTTGCTCGTGAGCGGATGGCCGCCCCCGATGCCGTCCACCTGGAGCGCGTCCGGGCCGCCCATGATTCGCACCAGGAGCGCGTCCCGCTCGGCGGGGTCGTCCGGCAGGTCGTCGGCCAGGAAATAGGCGCCGCGGGACGTCCCGCCGCGGATCAGCGCGCAGGGAACCGCGGGCATCACGCGATTTCGAGGCGAGGAAACACCCGTCGGGCGTTTTCCGAGAAGATGCGTGCCCGGTCGGCGTCCGACACGGCGGCGCCGTCGACGTAGCGCTTCGTGTCGTCATAGTGGTGCCCGGTCCGCGGGTCGATACCGCGTACCGCGCCGAGCAGTTCCGAGGCGAACAGGACGTTTTCCGCGGGAATGACGTCGAGCAGCAGGTCGATGCCGGGCTGGTGGTAGACGCAGGTGTCAAAGAACACGTTGCCGAGCACGAGTTCCTCGAGCGGCGGCTTGTCCATCGCCTGCACCAGGCCCCGGAAACGGCCCCAGTGGTAGGGCACGGCCCCGCCGCCATGGGGGATGATGAAGCGGATCGACGGGAAGTCGGTCAACACGTCCGAGGTCAGCATCTGCATGAAGGCGGTGGTGTCCGCGCCGAGGTAGTGCGAACCCGTCGTGTGGAAGGCGGGATTGCAGGCCGCGCTGACGTGCACCATCGCCGGCACGTCGAGGTCGCACATCGCCTCGTAGAAGGGATACCAGTAGCGGTCGCCCAGCGGTGGCCCGGTCCAGTAGCCGCCGGAGGGGTCGGGGTTCAGGTTGCAGCCGACGAAGCCATATTCCTCGACGCAGCGCGTCAGCTCCGCCGCGGAGGTCGTCATGTCCGTCCCCGGGGACTGCGGCAGTTGCGCGACGCCGGCGAAGTTGTCCGGGTAGAGCTGCGTGATGCGGTAGATCAGGTCGTTGCAGTGCTCGGTCCAGTGGCGCGACGTGTGGGCGTTGCCGATGTGGTGCCCCATCCAGCTCGCCCGCGGCGAGAACAGGGTGAGGTCCGTGCCGCGCTCCGCCTGCATCGCGAGCTGGGCGCCTTCCAGGCTGTCGCGGATCTGCTGGTCCGAGATGCCGAGCAGGCCCTTCGTGCCGCGCGCCATCGGGTCCGCCTCGAGCTCGGCGCGCTGCGCGTCGCGGTAGCGGCCAAGCGCGTCCGGGGCAGTTGTATAGTGGCCGTGGCAGTCGATGATCATGGGCGGCCTCTTCCGGGCGGCGCGTAGTGTACGAGATTGGGTTCATCGGGTTCGGCGAGGCGGCCGCCGCCTTCGTCGCTGGCTGGCGTGACGCCGGCCGTGCGGCGACCGTCGCGGCCTACGACCTCCTCTTTGACGATGCGGCCAAGCGGCCGGGCAAGCTTGCGGAGTGCCGGGCCGCCGGCGTGACGCCGCTGCAGTCCGCGGAACGCGTGCGTGACGCGTGCGCCCGGATCGTGAGTGCGGTCACCCCCGACGAGGTGCTCGCGGCGGCGCGTAGCGTCACGCCGCTGCGGGAAGGGCAGGCTTGCTTCGACATCGCGTCGGCGGCGCCGAAGAAGAAACGAGCCGCAGCGGCCATCCTGGGCGACGGTTACGTCGACGTGGCCGTGATGGCGCCGGTCCTCGAACGCCGGCACGGCACCGCGATGCTGGTCGGCGGCCGGCGGGCCGCGGCGGAGGCCGCCTTCCTGGCCGAGTACTTCCCGAGTGCGGAGGTTTTCTCCGATGCGGTGGGGGACGCGTCCCTCGTCAAGATGATCCGCAGCGTGTTCGTCAAGGGACTCGAGAGCATCGCGGTGGAGTGCACGCTGGCCGCGAGCCGGGCGGGCGTCACGGACACCGTGTTCCCATCCCTCGACCGGGCCTTGCGCTTCGACACCATGCGCGCGCTGGCGGACTACACGCTGGAGCGCGTCGCCGTGCACGGCCAGCGCCGGGGCGCGGAGATGGACGAGGTGTGCGAGACGCTGCGCGACCTCGGCGTGCCGAGCGCCATGTCGGCCGGATCGGCGGCCACCCAGAAGGCCATGGGCGCGCTGAGCCTTGAGCGTCTTCCCCGCGACGCGGAACGGGTCGCGCGGGCGGCCCTGGAGGGGCTGGAACGTGCCTCGGGGATGGACGGCGAGGCACGGTAGCGTATGGACCCGGACTGGCTTCCGTTCCACCCGAACCCGTCGAAACCCGCGTTCCGTCCACCGCCGGGCGCCGTGGACGCGCACTGTCACGTCTTCGGCCCGGAGGCTCGGTTTCCCTTCGCTCCGGAACGGAAGTACACGCCCTGCGACGCCGGCAAGGAGCAACTGTGGGCGTTGCGCGACCATCTCGGCTTCTCGCGCAACGTGATCGTGCAGGCCACGTGCCACGGCGCGGACAACCGCGCGCTGGTGGATGCGCTCGCCGACGCGAACGGGCGCGCCCGGGGCGTCGCGACCGTGCGGCGGGACGTCTCGGTCGAGGAACTCGCCGCGCTCGACGAGGCGGGCGTGCGGGGAGTGCGTTTCAACTTCGTCAAGCGGCTCGTGGACAAGCTGCCCCACGCGGACCTGGTGGCGATCGGGGAGAAAGTGGCCCCACTCGGCTGGCACGTCGTCATCTACTTCGAGGCGGCGGAGCTTCCGGAGATCCGCGACCTGGTGACGCGGTTGCCGACGCCCGTCGTGGTGGACCACATGGGGCGTCCGGACGTGACGCAGCCGGTCGAGGGAGAGACCTTCCAGGCGTTCGTGCGGCTCCTCGCCGAGCAGGAGAACTTCTGGACCAAGGTGAGCTGCCCGGAGCGGCTGTCGGTGAGCGGACGGCCGGACTACGCCGATGTCGTGCCGTTCGCGCGGCATCTCGTGGAGCGGTTTCCGGACCGCGTCCTCTGGGGCACGGACTGGCCCCACCCCAACATGAAGTCGCACATGCCTGACGACGGCCGGCTGGTCGATTTCCTGCCGCGGATCGCGCCGACGCAGGCGCTGCGCCAGGCGCTCCTGGTGGACAACCC
>VXNE01000554.1:3548-4169 GCA_009840715.1 Gammaproteobacteria bacterium | reverse complement strand
CTCCCGGCCCTGCACATGCCGCGGACAGTGACCGACGATGCGGACGCCGCGTCCGACTTCCTCGACGCCGCCCTGGCCGCCGGCCACGAGGGCGTCATGGTCAAGGACCCCGCTTCAGCCTACGCCGCGGGCAGCCGCGGCAAGGCCTGGCTCAAGGTCAAGCCGGCCCACACGCTCGACCTCGTGGTGCTGGCCGCCGAGTGGGGGCACGGCCGCCGCCGCGGCAAGCTCAGCAACCTGCATCTCGGGGCACGCGATCCCGAGACCGGCGGCTTCGTGATGCTCGGCAAGACCTTCAAGGGACTCACCGACGAGATGCTCGCGTGGCAGACGCGGGCGCTGCTCGACCTCGAGGTCTCCCGCGACAGCTACACCGTGTACGTCGAGCCGCGGCTGGTCGTGGAGATTCTCTGCAACGAAGTCCAGACCAGTCCGCACTACCCCGGCGGCCTGGCGCTCCGCTTCGCGCGGGTCAAGCGCTACCGGACGGACAAGTCGGCGGCGGACGCGGACACGCTGGACGCGGTGCGCCGGGCCCCCGGGGGGGGCGGCCCGGGGGGGGCAGCGGGGGGGGGGCGGGGCGCTGATACCCTGGTGACCATACCACCGGAAGTCCCGGGT
>VXNE01000554.1:0-3538 GCA_009840715.1 Gammaproteobacteria bacterium | reverse complement strand
ACGCTGGCAGCGGTGCGGAGGCTGCACAGCGGCGCCGCATGACCCGGAGGTGCCGGGACTTACCCCTCCGGGAGCCGGAAGGCCAGCAGCACGTTGCCCGGCATCTGGCCGAACAGCGCGTAACCCGACTGCACGAACAGCATGTCGCCGGCGATCTGGATGCCGGGGTTGTCGATGGCGCCGCCGTGGGCGTCGACGCCGTTGACGGTTTCGAACGGACGCACCGTGTCGTACGACCACAGGATGGCGCCGTCAGCCAGCGAGAACGCGTAAGCGGTGCCGTCGAGCGACGCCGCGAACGCGAGATGCTCCGTGGCGCTCGCGGCCGCCGAGAAGCCGTAAAAGAAGGAACACTCCGGCCACGCCTCCCCCGCGCCTCGCGGCGAGCCGTCCAACGCGCAGCCCCGTTCCGCCGCATGCGTCCACGCAACCTCGCCCGTGGCAAGGTCCAGCGCGTGCACGCCGGGTCTCGGCGTATAGCCGGGGAGCGGAAACTCCGGGTCGGCGATCGGCACAACCACGCGGTCGGCCGACACCGCGATCCCCCAGTGCACCCCGCCCAGGGCCGTCCCGTCGCTGAGCCGGGTCTGCCAGAGCACCGTGCCATCGTCCGCGTCGAGGGCGTGTACGACCCCCGACTTCTGTCCGGCGACCAGGATGTCCCGGCCGTCCGGCAGACGGGTGAGCACGGGCGTGGCACCGAAGTCGAAGTCCGGTCCGTCCTCCTTCGGACAGCTCGGCCCCTTGCGGAAGCCGCACGCCATGTTGAAGGCGTCCCCGGCCGTGGCCTGGAAGCTCCAGGCGATCTCGCCGGTCTCCATGTCGAGGGCGACGATGGCGTCCGACAGGTCCGTCGCGGGGGTTGACGTGTTCTCTCCCGTCCCGATGTAGATGCGCCCGCGTTGCGCGTCCACCGTCGGCGTCGTCCAGACGGCGGCGCCAGACGGCCCCCACATCTGGGTTCCCACGTCGCTCCTGTAGGTCTTCTCGGCCGGCGGCGTCATGCGCGTCGTCCAGCGGATCTCGCCCGTCGCCGCGTCGAGCGCGCGCACGGCGCCGTGGCTCTTGCAGCATTCGTACTCCGGGTTCTGGGCCAGCGCGACGCCGAAGGCGGACACCGGCACGAACAGCTGCCCCTCGTGCTGCGCGATGCCACCCGTGAGTGTCGAGGCGTCGAACAGGCCGACCTCTCGTTTCCAGATCGGCGCGCCAGTCAGCGCGTCCACCGCGTGCACCGTGCTGCTCACGTCGCCGAAGAAGAGCGCGTCGCGCGATCCCGCGCGGCCGAGCGACAGCGGCGTGCGCAGGGGCGTACCCGCGGCGTGGCGCCACTTGGTACAGCCGGTGTCCCGGTCGAGCGCAAAGACGGATCCGCTGACCGCCGCGACGAACACGGTGTCGGACGTGACCACCGGATGGGAACGCCCTTCGGCGACGTCCGGCAGACCGAAGGCCCAGGCGAGTTCCAGGCTCGCCACGTTCGCCGCGTCGATCCCGGTCTCTCGCTGGAAGCGCGTATTGGGGGGACCGAACCCCCAGCCGGGGACCGTCGCGTCGAGCGAGATCGCGCCATCCGGGCACAGGGGAACGTCCGCGGCGTCGGCGCCCGAGTCTCCGGCGACGAACGCGACCAGTGCTCCGAACTCCTCGCGCCTGAGCCCACGCGTGTGCTCGCGCATCTTGCCCCGCGTGACCGCGAACAGCACCTGGCCGTAGCTCATCCGCCGCATGGCGTCGAGCGTCGGGCCCATGTCCTTGCCCTGGGCGGTGTGGCAGGCCGCGCACCGCACGCGGTACGTCGCTTCGCCGGGCGCGGCCTCGACCGGGGTCTCCGCGCCGCCCACGCCGGCAGCGAGGATCAGCACGGCGCACACGGCCAACGTCCGCGGGGCGAGCGGGAAGGGAGCCATCGGGAGGACCGGTCGGAGGACCGGCGCATTCTACTCGTTCCCGCCGGCCCCGGTGGTAGCGCCACCGAAGCCGTCGCCCTGGCGGGCGCCGAGTTTTCTTGCGAGGGGCAAGCCCCTGCGCGGGCCGCCCTCGCGCTCCCCGGCTGAGGGCTCCTGGCCCCAGCCCAAGCCGTTCCAACACGGTGCCGGACTTCGTGCTGCCGCACGAAGTCCGACACCCTGTTAGCATCGGACGCGATGACGGCATCCCGGCGCAGCGCGATCGTGCTCGCCGCACTCCTCGGGGCAGCGGCGCATGCTGTCGAGTACCTGCACGGGCTCTCCTACATCGAGCCGCTGAAGTACCCGGCGGGGTTCACGCACTTCGATTTCGTCAATCCCGACGCCCCGAAGGGCGGCGCGCTGCGGCTGCCGCAGATGGGCACCTTCGACAACTTCAACTACGTCACGGAGAAGGGGCGCGACGCGGAGGGCCTCGACGACCTCCTCCACGACCGCCTGATGGAGGACTCCAAGGACGAGCCGGCGAGCTGGTACGGCCGGCTGGCCAACGGCATCGCCGTCGACCCCGATTACCGCTGGGTGCAGTTCCGCCTGCGCGAGAGCGCCCGCTGGCACGACGGGACTCCCCTCACGGCCCGCGACGTCGCGTTCACCTTCCACGCGATGAAGGAACACAGCGCCGTCTACTACAAGTCGGCCCTGCTGGACCTCGACCGCGTCGAGATCGTCTCGGACAACGAGGTGCGCTTCGTCACCCGGGAGGGCCGGCGGCGGAACCCGCTCCTGCCCTTCGTCTACAGTTCGTTCCGCATCTTCCCAGAGCACTACTGGTCGGAACGGGACATCGGAAAGACCACGGTCGAGCCGCCGCTCGGCAGCGGACCCTACCGCGTTGCGGAGTTCGACTTCGGCCGCTCGGTGACCTACGAGCGCGTGGACGACTACTGGGGCGCGGACCTCCCGACCATGAAGGGCCGCTTCAACTTCGACCGGGTCAAGTACGACTACTTCCGCGACGAGCACATCATGCTGGAGGCCCACAAGGCGGACATCATCGACGTGCGGCAGGAGACGGTGTCCAAGAACTGGGCGACGCAGTACAACTTCCCGGCCGTCCAGGCGGGACTCTTCAAGCGGGAACTCCTCTACATCACGCGGCCCTGGGGGCTGTGGTGGCCCACCTTCTGGAACATGGACCGGGCGCGCTTCCAGGACGCCAGGGTGCGCGAGGCGCTCTGGCTGCTGTACGACTTCCCCTACATCAACCGCGTGATCCTGTTCGGTTTCTATGACCACGGCCACAGCTTCTTCCACAACTCGAAGATGGCCCAGTCGGGACTCCCGTCGCAGGACGAACTCGAACTCCTCGAACCCTTCCGCGACCAGTTGCCGGAGCGCCTGTTCACCCAGCCGTTCCGGGGGCCGCCGTCCACCGGCTTCGGTTACAACCGGGACAACATGGAACGGGCCATCGCACTCTTCCGGCAGGCCGGCTGGGTGATCGACGACGGCGTGATGCGCAACGTCGAGACCGGCGAACCCTTCACTATCGATTTCGTCTTCGTCGCCGCCACCACGCTGCGCGCGTACATGCCCTATCTCCACGCCCTGAACCGCGTCGGCAT
>VXNE01000235.1 GCA_009840715.1 Gammaproteobacteria bacterium | reverse complement strand
AAGCCCGTCCCCGTCCGTGCGTGAATTCGAGACGGGACGGGACAAGCCCGTCCCCGTCCGTGCGTGCATTCGAGACGGGACGGGACAAGCCCGTCCCCTACGGTTGCAGGACCGCGCGCAGCCGGTCGGCCATGGACACCAACGTCGTTGCGACCAGCACCCAACCCAGCCCCAGTACCAGGCCGTCGGGCGGCCATTCCCAACCGAGCGCATTGCGCGTGATCGGTATGCCGGCCAGGACGAAGTACGCGATCCCGTTGTAGCGCCCGATGCGGCTGGTGCGGAGCGCCTTGCCCGCGAGGGCCTTGCTGTCGAGCGTGTACTGCAGAAACGCGGCTGCGACGAGGACTGGGAGGATGGCGGGCGCGAGGTCGAGGGCGGCGAGTGACGCCAGGACGACCGTGCAGAAGAGCGCGTCGGTCGCGTGATCGACGAGGCCGCCGAGGGCTGAAACCTCTCCGCGTCGTCGCGCCACGGGTCCGTCGAGCAGGTCAGTGACGACGGCGAGCCAGAACAGCCCGGCGGCGAGGGGCCAGTGCAGCGTGAAGGCGGCCCAGGCGCAGGCCGGGGCCGTCAGGAGCCTGACGGCGCTCAGCGCATTCGCGGCGGTGAGCAGGTCCGGGCGCACCGGTGTGATGGCTAACCCGACCTGAGCCGTTCGAGACGCGCGATGCAATGCGCCTCGATGTCCCTGGCTTCGGCAACGAAATCGTGCCGCACGGCTTTCGACCGGGTGCTGTCGGAGACGTCCCGCAAGCGACCTGCGACCGCAGCGTAATGCTCGCCCAGTTCGCGGGCCGGGCCGGGTTGCAGCCATTCGGGCAAAGCATCGGCTGACGCCTCCATGAAGTATCGCGCCGCGAACGCCCGGCACTCGCTCCACACCGAAGCGTTCCACCAGTTGCCGTGCTCGTCGATGTCCCCGTTCCCGAGCGCTGCCAGCCAGAGGTCGTAGCCGTCGGGTCCGAAACGGTAGGGCGCTTCCGTCATCCCGTCCGGCCGTTGCCACGCCTCGATGGCGAAGTCGATGGCGTCCGCAAGGGGTGTCCGGGAACGCGCGGAACAGGGCGCGAGCCGGAAGAACGCGACCGGTGGGCCACTCTGGCATTCGGCCCAGGTCCCGAACGTCAGCCGCGCCGGGGTGCTCGGTGGCTCCGGGCCCCACGGCCGGGCGAGGACGAAGCCCTCCTCGTCACAGCCGGTGATGAGCTGATGGTCGAGGTTGAGAAGCGAGCACACCGCACCGCGCTCCAGCGCGGTCCGTACCCGCTCCTCCAGCCGCCTCTTCTCGCCCCGGTCCGCGGTCGGGGAAAGCACGCCAAGCTCGCGCATCTCGAGACCAAGGTTGGCGAGCAGGGCGAGGGACTGCGGGAAGTCCCAGCAGTACGGCCCGCTCGGGCAGAGGTCGGGGTGGATGTTGAGCGCGAAGGCGTGCCCGGACAGCACGAACGCTTCCTCGGGGGTGCGGTCGATCCCGTAGCGCTGCGCCGCCGCGACCGCCACGCCCAGCAGCGACGTGTCATAGGGTGGCTGTGAGGTTTCTGTTGCTTTCATTCGGGTAGCCTCCCCGGCGCTAGCGCTAGCCAATTGGAACGGGCTCGGTCGTCTGCGTCGCCCGCCGCGGGTCGAACGCGTCACGCACGGCCTCGCCGACGAAGATCAGCAGGCACAGCATGACCGCCAGGGTGAAGAAGCCGGTGAGCCCGAGCCACGGCGCCTGCAGGTTGCTCTTCCCCTGCTGCAGCAGCTCGCCGAGGGAGGGCGAGCCGACGGGCAGGCCGAAGCCCAGGAAGTCGAGCGCCGTGAGGGTGGTCACGGCGCCGCAGAGGATGAAGGGCAGGAAGGTGAGGGCCGCGACGGTGGCGTTCGGCAGCACGTGGCGGCGCATGATCGTGAAGTTCGAGACGCCCAGGCTCCGGGCCGCGCGCACGTAGTCGAAGTTGCGCGCGCGCAGGAACTCGGCGCGGACGACGGACACCAGGGTCATCCAGCTGAACGCGATCAGGATGGCTAGCAACAGGAAGACGTTGGGCTCGAAGATGCTCGCGAGGATGATGAGGACGAGCAGGATGGGCAGCCCCGCCCAGATCTCGACGACCCGCTGTCCGGCCAGGTCGATCGCGCCGCCGAAGTAGCCCTGTATTGCGCCGATGGTGACGCCGATGATCGAGGCGAAGAAGGTGAGGGCGATGCCGAAGGACACCGACAGGCGGAAGCCGTAGATCAGGCGGGCGAGGACGTCCTTGGCCCCGTCGTCGGTGCCGAGCCAGTGCTGCGCGGAGGGCGGGGCGGGCGCGCCCGAGTCGATGTACAGATCGATGGTGTCGTAGCTGTAGGGAATCGGCGGGTCGATGGACCAGCCGCCGAGCCGCTCGATGAGATCCTGCACGTAGGGATCGGTGTAGTCCGCCTCGATGGGCAGCGTGCCTCCGAGTTCGACCTCGGTGACCAGCGTGAACGCGGGGAAGTGCAGCGCGCCGTCCAGGTAGAGCACGATGGGCTTGTCGTTGGCGACCAGCTCCGCGGCGAGCGACACCCCGAACAGGACGCCGAACACCCAGAGCGAGTACCAGCCGCGGCGGTTCGCCTTGAAGTTGGCCCAGCGGCGGCGTCCGAGCGGCGTCATTCGCGCGTCTCGAAATCGATGCGCGGATCGACCAGCACGTACGTCAGGTCGCCCACGAGCTGCATGACGAGCGCGATCAGGCTGAACACGAACACGGTCGCGAAGAGGATCGGGTAGTCGCGTTTCACGACCGCCTCGTAGGAGAGAAGCCCGATGCCGTCGAGCGAGAAGATCACTTCGATCAGCAGCGATCCCGTGAAGAGGATCCCGACGAACGCCGCCGGGAAGCCCGCGATGACGATGAGCATGGCGTTGCGGAACACGTGGCCGTAGAGCACGCGTTTCTCGGCGAGCCCCTTGGCCCGGGCCGTCAGCACGAACTGCTTGCTGATCTCCTCGAGGAACGAGTTCTTGGTGAGCATCGTCAGCGTCGCGAACCCGCCGATCGTGAGCGAGACGATCGGCAACGTCAGGTGCCAGAAGTAGTCCGCGATGCGGTCCGGCCAGGAGAGTTCGCTCCAATTGTCCGAGACGAGTCCCCGCAAGGGGAAGATGTCGAAATAGTTGCCGCCGGCGAACACGACGATCAGCAGGATCGCGAACAGGAACCCGGGTACGGCGTAGCCGACGAAGATCACCGTGCTCGTCCAGATGTCGAAGCGGGTGCCGTCGCGCACCGCCTTGGCCACCCCGAGGGGGATGGAGATGCCGTAGATCAGCAGCAGGGACCAGAGGCCCAGCGAGATGGAGACGGGCAGGCGCTCGATCACGAGGTCCACCACCGGCCGGTCCTGGAAGTAGCTCGTCCCGAACTCGAAGCGGGCGTAGTTCCACACCATGGTGAGGAACCGCTCGTGCGCCGGCTTGTCGAAACCGAACTGGCGCTCGAGGTCGGCGAGCAGCTCCGGGTCGAGACCGTAGCTGGCGGCCGTGCTGTCCGTGGCCGAGATCTCGAGCGCCGCGGTCTCGCCGCCGCCGCTGATGCCGGCCGTGGCCGACATCTGTCCCACCGTGACGCTCGCGATGATCTGCTCGATGGGACCGCCGGGGGCGAACTGCACGATGGTGAAGTTGACGAGGACGATGCCGAGGAGCGTCGGGACGATCAGCGCGATACGGCGGAGGATGTAGCGGCCCACGTCAGTCCCCCAGCCGTGCGATCCCGTCGGCGACGTGGCGCGCCTTCCGCTCGTCCCACCACCAGTTCTCCATGAACTGCGGGTGCAGCAGCGGACCGCTCTCCGGGATGCCGAACTTGTCCCAGTAGACCAGGCGGAAGCCCGGCTGCGCCATGGCGGGGACGAAATAGAAGCGCCACAGCAGCACGCGGTCGAACGCGCGGGTGGCCGCGTAGAAGTCGCGCGCGTTCTCGGCGGACTGCACCTGCCTGATGAGGGCGTCCAGGACGGGGTCGCGGATGTTCGGCCAGTTGAGGCTGTAGTCGGCGTCCGCCGCCGCGCTCCCGAAACGGGACTCGAGTTCGAAACCCGGCGTGTTGGCGGGGATGTAGACCTGCACGCCGGAGTCGAACGCGCCGGTGCGCATGCGGTACAGCCAGTTGGAGTTCTCCGGCGCGCGCCCCGTGGTCTCGATGCCGACGCGGTTCAGGGC
>VXNE01000188.1 GCA_009840715.1 Gammaproteobacteria bacterium | reverse complement strand
GCGCCGAGCCCCTGCCGCTGGTGCTGGTGGGCGGCGGGGCGGCGCTCATCTACGGGGACGTTCCCGGTGCCTCGGAGATCGTCGTCCCCGAGCATGCCGGGGTCGCGAACGCGGTCGGCGCGACCATCGCCAAGATCAGCGGCGAGACGGATCGCGTCTTCTCCTATGAGAAGACCGACCGGGTCGATGCCATCGAGACGGCGAAGGAAGAGGCGACGCGGCGGGCGGTCGCGGCCGGTGCGGTGGCGGAGAGCGTCGAGGTCCTGGAGGTCGAGGAGTTGCCGGTGGCGTACGTGCCCGGCGGGTCGGTGCGCGTGCGCGTCAAGGTGGCCGGGGACCTTGCGGACACACAACGCAAACAGCCGGACAAACGGGCGGGAAGCACCGCATGAAGCTCGAAGGCGACGACCTGCTGCACCTGGCCACGGGCGCCGCGTTCCTGGGGGCGGGCGGTGGCGGAGACCCCTATCTCGGACGCCTCCTGGCCCGCGCCGCCATCGACGAGTTCGGCGCGCCGGAACTGTGCCCTCCGGAAGACGTGCCCGACACGGCCCGCGTCCTGACGATCGCCATGCTCGGCGCCCCGACGATCATGCTGGAGAAGGGGCTCGCCGGCGAAGAGGTGGACCTGGCGATCCGCCGCCTGGAAGGGCATCTCGGCGAGACCGCGGACTACCTGATGCCGCTGGAGATAGGCGGCATCAACTCGCTCGTCCCCATCATGGCCGCGGCGCGGCTCGGTCTGCCCCTGATTGACGCGGACGGGATGGGGCGGGCGTTTCCGGAACTCCAGATGACCACGTTCAACGCGCACGGGGTCTCCACCACGCCACTGGCGCTCACCGACGACCATGGCACGTGGCTCCTGCTCGAGGCGCCGGACGCCGGGTCGGCGGAGGCGATGATCCGCACGGTGTCCGTCGCGCTCGGCTGCAGCGCGGTCCTGTGCAGCTATCCGATGACGGGCCGCCAGGCACGGGAGTGCACGGTCCACGGCACGCTGTCCGTCGCGCGGGACGTGGGGCGCGCCATCCACTCCGGTTCGCGCACCGTCGACCCGGTGGCCGCGTTGATGGACCTGTTGCGCAGCACCCCCTACTACGCGCAGTGCCGCCTGCTCTTCGACGGCCGCGTCGTCGACGTGCGCCGGGAGGTGGAGGGCGGCTTCTCGGTGGGCTACGTGCGACTCGCGCACCTCGAAGATCGCGCCCGCTCGATGGAGATCGTGTTCCAGAACGAGTTCCTCTTGGCGCGGGAGGGGGAGCGCCTGCGCGCCATCGTCCCGGACCTCGTGTGTCTCGTGGAACGGGAGACGGCGCAGCCGGTGCTGGCGGACCAGGTGCGGTACGGGCAGCGCCTGAAGGTCCTCGGCGTGAGCGCCCCGCCCGTGATGCGCTCGCCGGAGTCGCTGTCCATCTTCGGGCCGCGGGCGTTCGGGCTCGAAGACGCGTTCGTGCCGCTGGAGGCGCTGGCGGATGGGTGAGTCAACCGGGAGGGAGGAGAGATTTCGATGAAGACCGTCATTCACATCGTCACGCCGATCGTGACGCGCGGCATCCGCACCCTCGGGGACGTGGAACCGTTCGCGCGCCCGGACCTCGAGTTCCGGCACAGCCTGATCGATAGCGGCCCGGCGTCCATCGAGTCCGGCTTCGACGAGGCCATGAGTCTGCCGGGCACCATCGAGGCCGTGCTGGACGCGGAGCGCGAAGGCGCCTCCGCGATCGTGATCGACTGCATGGGGGACCCGGGTCTCGCCGCCTGCCGCGAACTGGCCACGGTGCCGGTGATCGGCCCGTGCCAGACGGCCATGCACACCGCCGCCATCCTGGGACACACGTTCAGCTTCATCACCGTGCTCGACCGCCTGCGCCCAATGATCGCGGACCTCGTGGCGCGGTACGGGCTCACGGCGAGCTACGCCTCCTTCGAGGCGGTCGACATCCCGGTGCTGGACATCGGCAAGGACGAGTCGCGCCTGCACCGGGCGCTCGCGGAGAAAGGCATGAAGGCGGTGCGCGAGGACCATGCGGGCGCCCTCGTGCTCGGCTGCACGGGGTTCCTGGGCTGCGCGGAAGCGTTGTCGTGCGCGCTAGCAGACGCCGGGCTCGCGGTGCCCGTCATCGACCCGATCCCTCTCGCCGTGCACGTCGCGGACGGGCTGGTGAGAACCGGTCTGAGTCATAGCAAGCGGACGTATCCGGCGCCGCGCGCCAAGCCCATGAAGGGGTACAGCCTGCGGTTGGTGGGACAGGCCGGGGGGAGCTGAGCGCACCGCTCGCGGGTGGCGCCGGGCGGGCGGATGTCCGTAGGCTACCGCCTGTCATGAGCACCGATCGGAACAGGCCCGGCTTCCTTGCCCGCTCCAAGCTGGAGCCGGGCGCGGCCGTGGCGGACCGGGTCGAGCGCCGCCTGGAAGCGGAGGGCATAGAGGCTCTGCGGGCGGTGCGGCTGACCCTCGTGCACGCGCCCGCGGGCTATGGCAAGACCACGACGCTCGGACAGTGGTTCCGCCGCCTGCGGGACGCCGGGAGCCGCGTCGCGTGGCTGTCGCTCGACGAGTTCGACGCGACGGTGGACCAGTTCGCCGGGAACCTCCTGGAGGCGTGCGCCGAAGCGGGGTTCTTCGGCCGGCGCCAGTGGATCGAGGCGGAGGACCCGGACTCGTCGCGCCGCCTGCTCCTCGCCACGCTGTCCGCCTGCGAGGGCGAGCACGTCCTGATCTTCGATGACCTGCACCGCGCCGAGAGCCCGGACGTCGTGCGCTGCCTGAACCTCCTGGTGGAGGACCTGCCCCGGGGCTTCCGGATCGTGCTCGGCACCCGGGCGCTGCCGGCGGAACTCGTGACCGCGGACCTCCGCCTGCACGACCGGCTGTTCGAGGTATCGGATAGCGAGCTGCGCTTCTCCGCGGACGACGTGGAGGCGTACTTCGGTGCGCGGCTCGGGACCCGGGACCGCCACACCGTGATCGAACGCCTCCTGGAACGCACGGAAGGCTGGCCCGCGGCGCTGCAGATGGTCCGCCGCCGGCTCGACGACGGCGACGACCTCGAGGCCACCCTGCAGGACCTCTCCGGTCGCAGCGCGGACCTCGCCCGGTACTTCCTCGAGCAGGTGTTCGGTGGCCTGGACGAGGACCAGCAGCAGTTCCTCCTGCGCACGTCCATCCTCGAGCGCGTCAACGGGGACCTCGGCAGTTGCCTTTACGGCAAGTCCCGGGGATGGCCCGTGCTGGAGGAACTCGAGCGCCGGGATCTGTTCGTGCATGCGGTGGACGATGCGCGGGAGTGGCTCCGCTACCACGGGCTCTTTCGGGAGTTCCTGCTGGAGCGCCTGCGCCGAGATGGCGCGGACCTCGGCGACCTGCACGCGCGTGCGGCGTCCTGGCTCCAGAAGCACGAACACCTGCTCCCGGCCCTGCAACATGCCCAGCGGAGCGGGAAACCCGAACTCGTCGCGACGATACTCGAGTCGGTCGGCGGCTGGCTGTTCGCCGTGCAGGGCAACCAGGGGCTCGTGGAGCGGGCGCTCGCGTCCCTGGACGAACGCGTCATGCGCCGGTTCCCGCGGGTGCGCCTGGCGTCGATCTTCCTCGGGGCCCGCCGCGGTCACCTGGACCAGGCCCTGGCCGAGATGGAAGCTCTCCGGGAGGACGCACCGGCCGCCGACGCCGAGCTGCACGCGGAGATGGAGATCATGTCGGGGCTGCTCGCGCGCTACGGCGACGAGATCGACGAGCGGCAGCTCCGGATGCTCGAGGGGCTCAGCCAGGAACTCCCGGTGCATCACCACGCGATGCACGCGGTGCGCTGCAACCTGCTGTGCGCGTTCTACGTCAGCACCGGCCGCTACGACGCCTGCTTCCCGAGCGGCGACCAGGCCATCGCGCACTTCCGCGCGTTCGGGTCCGTGTTCGGCGAGGTCTTCATCTACTTCCACCAGGGCTACGCGTGCGTGCAGCAGGCGCGGCTGCGGGACGCGGAGGCGCTGTTCCTCGCCGGCTACGACACGGCGCTCGAACGCTTCGGCGCGACGAGCGACCTCGCGGCGATCGGCGGCGTGTTCCTGGCGCTCGTCCACCACGAGCGCAACCAGGCGGCGCGCGCGCAGAAGTTCCTCGACGCTTCGCTCGAACACGTCGAACGGTTCGACGGCTGGCTGGAGGTGTACGCGGC